>CAYWSV010000067.1:0-13882 GCA_964460155.1 uncultured Oligoflexia bacterium
CCAGCACCGGGCCAAAGATCTGCGCAAGCAGATTGTGCGCTTGCGCGATATTCTCGATGTCTATTCGCACAACTTTTCGCACGAATTGAATTTATGGGATGACGTGCGCGATGGTCTGGATGACGGCTACACCGTGGTCGGTGATTTCAAAGACCTCTTCGACACAAACCAAGAGGCTGTGCGTGCCTTGGAAAATGGTGGTCAACCAGAATACAAAGACGAAAAGAAGCTCAACGAACGCAGAGAAAAAGTTCTCGCGTGGAAAAAACAGTATTTTGCAGAAGGCGGTTTAAGCGAGAAGATATGGGTTCTCTTTCTTGATATTCACGAACTCGACTCAAACAACATCGTTAACTCGAAGAAGTACTCGGACTTCTTTTGGGGAGGTGTCACCGCCCAGCCACTGCCATCGGCGAGTCCTGCACAAAACGCACGAAGACTCATTGATGCTCAAGCGGAATTGGCCGTGCAAGAACACCCTGCAGTGCTCGAAATGAAAGACCCGAGCAGCGAGAAAAACGAAATCATTTTTCATGATCACCGCAAACGGTTAAGAACAATTGTGAAGGTCTGCAACGTGGCAAACTCACTGACACCCGAAACATGTGCCACTGACGCCGTGAAGGAAATCGAATCTTTAGTTGTGAAGCTGGGCGAGATTGAAGACCTGATTATTACAGGACGTCATCTCGAAGACGATGGCAAAAAGAAGAAAGCTGAAGACGCCTACGAGGACGCAAAGAAAAAGTTTAAAAAACTCAAAAGCAAATTCGAAGGCAAGAACATGATTGAGGCACTCGAACGCCTTTAAAGTGAGAAATTAACTTTTAAAGGCGAAAAAGAGGAGAACACATGATTCTAACGTCACGAAAATTCAGTGCTCCTCTCGCATTCGTTGTTGCCCTGACGCTTGCAAAAACTCCTTCTCACGCACGAGCTCAGCACTCCTCAACGCATGCAGAGTGCGTAGCCGTAACTTGCGAAGGCCTTCAGAATCCTCTCCTGTGGTTTCAAACAGAGCCCAATGCCCAAGCTGTTTGGGCTCCGTTTGGAACCTCGTGGGCAGGTGCAAAACAATTTGAACTTTGGGTTAAAAAATCAAAAGAATCGGCGAAACTCCCGCCGTTGACCAACACTTTGAGCCTCAATTGCTGGGAATATGTTCTCTACAGTGCTCTCAAACTTCAACGACTTTCTCTTGCCGAGGTAAAATACCTCTACTCAATCCGGACCGATGGCAAGCTACTCTCCGAACATCTGGGTTCAACTCTAGGAATTGCGCGATACGCGGTGCGCAATTCAAAAATCAAAATCACATGGCCCAAAGAGCTTCGACTGGGTGATGTTGTTTTCATGGATGAAACGAGTCACGTTGTTCAACTGTTGGGCCAAAGAGACTCAGACGGACGTGAGCTTGTGGTGAGTTTCAGCCCACGTCCTATTTGGGGCGATGGTTCTCAAGAACAACCTGTTCCAAGCCAAAAGCCCGAAGTCACAACTGTGGAGGCACTCATCGAAGAGATGATGATCCTGTACCCAGATGTTCCATCCGATTGGGACAATGTTGAACTCAAAGTTGTTCGACCTAAATAGATTTTAAAAATCGACGACTTTAAACTCTAAATTGAACATATAATTATCGCCCATTCCAAGTTCTCAGACGAAGAATCTCTCTTTTTTCCTCTGCAAAGGAACAACGCAAACCACTGTGCTCACAGGTTTGCTGTTGCCACCATCCGGCCAGTGACTCGTTAAACCAACTCCTTCTTTTGCATACGAACCCTCTCCCGGGTGTTGCACACTCACAAGAAGAGCCGAATCGTCGGGAAGAAAAATAGGGCCGGTGAGCTCTGCATCGCGCGGAGCCTGCAAGAAATGGCGAGCAAAGACACTGTTGGATTCATCGACCTCAAGTCTAAACATCGAGTTTCTGGCGAAATCGGTCAGTGCACCCTTACCCATCGCGCTAGCACTCATATCCGTGCAGGCCCAGAGAGTATTCTGAGGCCCAAATGTCAAATTATCAGGACACGACATCCCACTCCGAGAGCCACCCGAAAGGAAAGTCTCAAATGAAAATTTTAACGACCCAGCATCACCATTCATTTCGCGCAGAAGATTAACCGAGCCAAAAATATCCCCTGCGTCAGCATTGTTTGTGAGCGCAAAATAGACATCACCATTTGAGGGATCAATCTTAATATCCTCAGGACGATTGAGTCGTGTTCCACCTACCAACTGAGCTGCATCTCGTGTATAGGTCAGAATGTTTTCAAGCGTTTTGAATCGCTCATCCTTTGCTAACACTTGGTTTTCTGGGCTCAACAACACCCATTCACCTTTACTAAAATTGGCGACGTAAAGTTTGCCATCCACCAAAAGATCGGCATCTTTCTCAGGTACACCAGTCACACTTCCACGTGAAACAAACTTATAAATACATTGGCTCTTTGCGTCGTCTCCCAAGTAGACAACAACTCGTCCGTCTCGTGCACGAGCCACAGTCGCACCTTCGTGTGCGAACCGACCGAGTCCGGTCAGTTTTCGCGCAGAACGTGTCACGGGGTTCACTTCAACCACCCAACCATAGTCCTCTTCGGCGCGCTGATAATATTTTCCCCAGCCGTAGTAGCCTCTAAATGTGCCCTGGTGTTGTTTAAAATAGACGTCATAATTTTCTTCAGCCGAAAGAATTGTTCCCCAAGGCGTATATCCACCCGAACAGTTTCCAAGGGTTCCAAGCGCTGTTCTTCCTCCAGCGGCACCCACCATTGGAATTGGAGTGTTTGCATCGAGACGAAACGCCAGATTCGAGTTCGAATTCACGTGCCAGCGCAGACTGCCATCCGTGTGTTTCCCTCGCACAAGCTCAACATAGCTTCCGCCCACGAGTTTCATTTCAGAATCAACTTGTTCTTTCGACTTGTCCTCAGGCTTGACGATGCCTCCGTAAAGCACATTGTCGAGAAGGTACTCGTGATTCACCCAAAGAAACGCCTGATTTTCGTTTTTTCCGGGCATAAAATGAAGGTAATCGCAGCAATCCCCCGCTTTTTCTCCCTGAGAATTAATCACATCGCCTGCGCGCAAAAGAGAATACCAAGTGAATCCTTCTGCAACAGAGAGCTCGTCTTGGGCAGAATACTCCAAAGGAAGAAATGCCTTCTTTCGGCGAGGATCACCTGCCCCCATCGTTCTTGACTTCGACGAACCCAAAGAACTCGGGCGTCCGGTTTTAGTTG
The DNA here is from genome assembly GCA_964460155.1 of uncultured Oligoflexia bacterium. Lineage (GTDB taxonomy): Bacteria > Bdellovibrionota_B > Oligoflexia > Silvanigrellales > Silvanigrellaceae > RFOM01. The sequence goes on from CAYWSV010000067.1 coordinate 3,243, forward strand.
GCTTCGAGCGCGGGAGCCCAGCCGCTAGAGCATCTGTTGAGTTCAACGCGGCTGCAAGAGTTGCCAACGCACCTGCACCAATAAATTTCCGTCTATCAAATGTCATTTTGTTATTCCCCAGATCAAATTAAAAACTCAAAGCGGACCCGCAAGAGCAGAACCTTTCGGGTCCTCAAATTTCACCACATAATAATGCCGCGCTACTTTGTCCCAAAGATTCTCTGTACTCGTTCGTTCAGCCCAAGTGTCTTTGAGTTGGCCTACATTGCGCGGCCATCTGCGCCACAAATGAACTTCGGGTTCCCCAGCGAGCGTTGACATACGACCACTCGAGTTCATCCAGTTCCAAAAGGCGTCGAGTTCGTCTCGCTTGGTAAAAACGAGCAGATTTCCGCGTAAACCTGCAGAGTAGAGTTCTTCGTGAGAAGTCGAAAAGTACGTGGGTCGTCCCGTCATGTAGGCCATATAACCCCACTCACTGTAATTCTCTCTCTTTGTGTTGCTGTAATTTAACGGAGCCGGATGACGAGACATGAGTTCTTGAACATCATCAAGTTCAGCTCCGCCCAACACCCCACTCAAACCAAGAGTTGCGCACCAAAACAAACACACTCCAGTAAAGGTCACAGGACGTGCAACTGAAATTCGGTTATCAACCACAAACGCGAGAATAAAAAACGAAGCCAAAAAAACTGAACTTAAAAGAAGACTAACGCCCCACGTCCACCAGGCTGTTCCATCGAAGAAGACAGCGTGTCCAAGCAACACAATGCCCATCATCACTACCGCCCATGGCAACACAGCACTCGCCAATTTCTTCAGAGGCTCGGCATGTGCTTCGAACTGACCCCAAACAAGTAATGCGATTGCGGGAGTCATGGGCAGCCCATACCACGAGGCTCGATAACCTAAGCCATAGAAAAAAAGAAAAGTCGGGAGAATGAAGGAAAGACTGACTTTTGTCAGTTCATCAAAGACGTATTCTCTGGCTTTTAACCTTCTGACAGCAAGCCAAAAGCCATGCAGAACGAGAAAGCACCACGGAAAGAAATGCAGAAAGAAATTGTTTAAGAGAAACTCTGATCCCGAATCTGCAAATCGAGGTCTATCGATTTGTTCACGAAACAAATAAGTACTAAGCCAGCGTGATTCATCAAATACAAATGGTATTAAATATCCGGCTCCGCAGATTAGCACACCGAAAGAAAGTGAAACAAGATTTTTCAAGGACGCAAAAAGAGAGCTCTTGAGTTCTCCAATAAGCGTGAAGTAGAGAAGAACGGAGACTCCGAGTAGGCAACTGTGGAGTGGCGATTTCAAAGCTCCAGCAAGCCCCACAATCAACCACATGAAAAAGAAAAAAATAGTCCTTTTTTGATGTCTTGCAATCACAGCTAGCGCAAGTGTGAGCGCATAAAAGCTCGTGAGTTGGCTTTCCATCTGACTCGAAAACGAGAAGAAAACAAAAACACCTGAACTCGCAAATATCCAAGCAGGCACAGCCCGATAAGGTCTGTTTTTTGGAAATAGATGATCGGCAGCCACGCGGAGGGCCACTATAGCCAAGGCAGCAACAATTAAATTCATGTACACAGTTGCGAGCATCGAAAATCCGAAAAGATGATGCCCCAGAATTAATAGGAGGTAATGAACTGGCCCCTTGATATAGTTCACGTCGCCAAATTGCAGCTGCTGCCAGAAATGACCTGCACGCACCATCTCTAAAGCCTGACCGACGTAGACTTTCTCATCGCCATGGATACGCACGTGGCGCAACAGTCCAAACGGCGTCATGAGTACTAAATAGATAAGACCATGTCCCCATGGTCCCAAACGCTCCCAGAACTGAACGGCGTTCTGTCGAATTCGAATCAACGATTCCTGAACAATTTGGCCCATAAAAAAACCCCCACTTAAGCCATAGCTCAAGCGGGGTATCTGTTAATGCGAATCTTCAACAAGACTGTGAAAAATTCGTGAGCATTTGATGGAATTTTCAGTCTTTGTGATGAACAGAGCATCCCATCAAAACTTCGGACAGGTCCAAATTCGTCGAAATATCCTTATATGTTAAATATGCATTAAGGACATGGCTTCCTTCGCCGTCTTCGTCTGTATCAATATCGAGTTCATAAACTTTACGAGCCTTGCCACTCATTTCAGCCGTGACTTCGATCTCGAATTTCTTGCCGTCCAAATCAACTTCCAAATCCAGCATATTTTTCGTCACGTCGTGCTTAAAGAGTTCATATTTTGCAAGCTCGGCAGGGTTCAATTCGTTCATGATTGCGGCGGGGTTGTCTTTACCGCCATAGGCAGAAACGACGAGAGATTCAATCTGCCCCTTGTTGATGTCTGCACGAGTACGAATCAGGTTCAGATTTTTATCTACTCCCGAACAGCTCAAATATCCGTTTTGAGTTTTCAAAGATTGAACCTTTTGAGCAACTTGTGGAATGTAGTCTTTATTTTTGCTATCGGATTTCTTTTTGCCACTTAAATCCGAAGTCGTTTGCTTACAACCAACTGCAGTAAAGAGGGCGACAAGAGCTGCAGAGAGAAGTATCTTTTTCATTTATTATTCCTCTAAATATAAAAAATTGTTAAAAAGTTCCAAGTTCTTCAATCCGAAAAATCATCCGACTTTCCATCACTCACAAACACCGAACAGCGACTCCTTTCATCGTCTAGAATGCATTCAAGAATCATTTTATTGTCTGCTGTAGAAAAGCGTTTGTAGGTTGAACCCTGAAGGTCCCATTCCTTCACATTCAACGCCGAATATAGACGTTTGACGTCTAACTGCTTGCGCAATTGAAACATGTGTTCGTTGGTCGATTCATCCGACTGAAGACTGTTTTCAGAGGCCTGAGGTTTTCGTTTGATAGACACCGTACATTTTTTAGCCGCCGACGGCTGTCCCTCTGCTGCGCAATGAATTTTCAGGTCTTCCGATGAACTGTTGAAGGTCTTAACAGTGTCAGGTGCAGGTGGTTTGTCGACGGGCTGAATAACTACCTTCTCAAAAACCTTGGACAATCTGTCGGAGTCCTCTGTGTTCAAAAGAACCAAAATCTGCTGATCTTGAACTTCAATGTTCGTCTCTGTGACCTGAGTCGAGGACGTCCGCGATTTAATTCCTGAATTCTGGATTCCACAGCCTATCGTCGCTCCCAGAGCGAGGCCCAACAGGCCAAAACTCATAATCTTTTTGTTCTGAATCTTGAATGAATGTGCTGTCTTCATGAGACACCTCCCACAAAGCACCGAGCACATCTTGTGCCAGTGGAGCGGAACTCACTTTTTCGGGGAAAAGTGTTTCATGACTCGAGAATTCCTCAATACCCATTGCGCTCAGCATTTGGCCCATAATCAAATCAGGGCGATAATCTTGAGACCTGCGATGAGCCTGATCGCGCAGACTTTCATAAACCTCGGTTTCAGCTACAAAGAGAGCCACAGCACCACAGAAATCATCCTGAGTGCGGGCCAGAAATCCGCTCACACCATGATCGATAATATCCGCTGGGCCCTTGGTTGCATAAGCACACACAGGCAGTCCACAGCTCATTGCCTCAAGAACGACGCAGCCAAAGGTATCAAACGTCGAGGGCAGAACGAGAAGGTCGGCGCGGTTGTATAATTCGCAAAGTCGTTCCTGTGGCTGCCAGCCCAGAAAAATTGCATCGGGCAGCAGCTCACGCAGGCGACCTTCCGCGGGACCCGTTCCTGCAAAAACCATTCTGACACGTGGGTTTTCCTTACGCGCAGCTTCAAATACGTCAGGGAGCTGGAAGACTCCCTTCTCTTCACTCAGCCGGCCAGCATAAAGCAACACAACATCATCCTTACGCAGCCCTGCAACGGCCGAGCGTCTGAGTTGCGGAAGTCTTTGGAATGCGGATGACGCCCAGTGTGCCGTCTGATTGACATTCTTCAACTGAAAAGATTCGCCCGTGAACAAACGTTTTTGCTCGGAATTCAGAACAAAGAGACCATCGAACTGAGAATATAGAGCACGCATCAATCGACGAACACGGTCGATATTCATATCTCGAAGCGACGCATTCTGCTCGGCAAAGGCGAGCCAATCGGTATGCACATAAAAATAAACCGGAAGCTTCATGGCATGTTTAAAGTAAATTGCCGATGCAGCCATCGGGCCCTCAGTTGAGCACAGAACTGCGCTGTATCCCCCTTGTTCAACCAACTGTTGCAACTCTGCCAAGTTTGGAATTCTGAAAGGCTGCTGCGGATAGAACGAAAGCGTAAATGACGACATCGGACGCACAACTTTTAAGTTTCCACTTGACTCTAACGTTTCGTGGCACACCAAGAAATCAATGGGTAGGGAATGTTCTTGAGCATATTTCTGTGCCAGCTGAAGCACGCCAGAAACCCCATTTTTATCCGTGAATGTATCCGTGATCCACAACACGCGTTGAGGACATTTCATATGTGGAAACTGGTTCAACAGAGCATCTTTGAACTGACGTTTGCCATGTAAAACACGCGCTGTGGCAAACATCGATCCTGCGACCAAACCCGAAGCCAAAAATGGAAACGACAATCCGTCGAAAAATTCACCAACCGATGGGAGTGACATTTTTCGACTGCTTCTCATGCTCGAACGTTCGCTGGGTTGAATCAAGGTACGCAACACACTTGGAACCTCGAGCTTCTCAACAAGTTGATCGTAACTCGTTAAGGCCGACATCCCGCTTTCGCCCAACGAAACCACCTTGCGCTCAATTCTGTCGCACAGCATCTGGGCAAAGATTGTGAACAGCTCTTCTGCGATTGGTGTTTCAAGATGACCAACCCCCTCACGCGAGGCTGCTGCGATTTTTTGAACCACGGCAAGAAGCTGCGGTTGATAGCGGCGCAGCAAGAAGCGCGTCATCATGCTCGGCGCTTCTCCACGGACAGCACCATGGAATGTCTTTAAGAAGCGCATTGTGTAACGGTGTCTGCGCACTTCGTGAATGGCATTATTAATGGCGAGGGCTGCGCACTTCTGCCAGGGTGTGCCTTTGTGCAGAAGTATGCGTCCCAGACCCGGATCTTTTAAGTGCAGGACGAGCCCTGCGAAGTAATCGAGCAACGCAAGGTTTAACTTGCGACCATCGTTCCACTCGCCAAAGGGCGCCAATTGTCCGCGACGCAACGCCGAAAGAGCTTTCTCACTGGGCTTCAACCTGCTCAATTCACCTTGACTCAAATGCGATAAACCAAGTCGAGTCCCTGTTCGACCAGCAAAAACTCCAAAGTGATCATCCGAGCCGCCAACGGCCGTTTTGCGATGTGGATCACGACAAAAAGTCGATGCAGACAGCGAAAATCGCTTTTCTAGTTCTGCTATTTTTTCCGGAGTAATCGAATTGACCCACTCCCACGTCATCAAGTTGGAATAGGTGTCTCGTTGTCCGTTCATGACTTCGAAGTTGCTGAAGAGCAGAAATATTTTCTCGTATTTCTCCAACGGTGGCAGGCCGTTGGGTGAATAAAAATCAAGTGGGTGAGCGAGCACCGTTGGGAGATCGTTGTCGGCAGTATAATCAAGAAAATCGTAAATATTTTTTCTCAGTACAGCGAGTTTTGATTCTTGATCTGGTGTAAACCCATAGGTCAGAACGTGGACTCCAACATCTAGATCAGGGATGTGACACGAAAACTCTGCGCCCGAGAGAATATCGTGCCCTTTGTCCATCTGTTCCCAACAACTCCGTGCGTTGTTGTGATTTGTGATGGTCACAGCGCCCATGTCTGCGGCCTGCAAAACTTTCAGAAGGCGCTCTGTTGGCAGCCAAGTTTCGGGGACGCCAAGAATTCGCCCCAAAGCCTCATCAGGAATATTACTATTGTGATCATGGCAGTGAAGATCGATTTTTATGTGCGGTTCACCTGCCGACACCTGACTTGCGTCCATGCGTGCACTTAAGTCGTTTTTAAGCCAAGTTTGAAAATCGGTTGTTGAGGTCATACGGCGGCCTCCTTTTGTCGTGCGAAAAACATCTCACCACGCAACTGACACCGCACGCGCGAACGGCGTTGGCTGCGCTCATTTCCTTCAACAAAATCTGCATCTGTTAAGCCGGCAGGAAGCGAGATTGAGATCTGGCAATTCTCTTCACCAGACCAAGGTTCCAAGTTCCACCGTGCAGCTACTCCACGGGCATCAGCCTCGAGTGTGGCCGTCAATCGACCATAAAAAGTGGGTGCACCGTGAATCGATGTTACCTGTCCTGCTTGCAGCCATTCCGCGGGAACCCCACCAAAAAGCGTAAGCCCCGCTGGCTCCTCACACACCAAAATCTGTCTTATGACGTTACAAAATTCTGCTGCCGCCCATCCGTGATCACCATCTCCCATGCATCCACCTTGTGTTCGTGGATTAATTGCTTCTGGCCACGTGACAGTGGGTGAAGCAGCCTGAGACAATGAAGAAATCAAAGTCATGGCGCGAGGATCTTCAAGGCGGATGAGAACACGAGCGACCTGTGCTGTTAGGTAGGGGTTCAAACCCGTGTGGAAGACACTTTGAAAGAACAATCCCTGATGAAAGTGAGAGTCTAGCAAGTACTCCAAAGTGGGTTTAAGCCAAGGCTGACACACATCTCCAAGATCGAGAGGATCGGCTGCAACAAGGTTTCCAATGCATGCAGCATCGGGCCATCGATACGGAGAAACCGGAAGAATTTGTCCACCCACACGTTCGAGTGTCGCGTTTATGGATCTTTTCAAACTGGCTTCAAAGCTCGCGCACATGCGTTCGAGCACTGCAGCTTCACGCTCTCGCCCAAGCTTGCGAGCTGCGCGACGCCCAAGTGTCATGGCCTGCAAAGACCACAGATTGTCCCAAAAATAATGATCACATCCACCAAAGTGCTCTGCCGAAAAACTTGCAGGCAAAAGACCCTCGTGCAGAAGCGCTTTTTTTGTGGGTCGAACGCGTTGCTTGTCGATCCAGAGAAGTCCGCTGTAGATACTATCAAAGAGTGACTTGAGGAGTTTTACATCTCCAGACTTACGGGCAAAGTTGAGCATCGAACAGAGTGCAATTGCATGCGAGTCGAGCTCGCCCGGGTGATCCACAAATGCACCTGTATTCTGCTGCCGAGCAGGATACGTCTCGATTTTTCTCCGCACTTCTCTCGTAAATCCAAGGTTCGTGAATGCCTCGGAAATAAAATACGCATCCCTGTACCAATGAGTGTGATACAAAAATGTTCCTGGACTGAAATGAGTGACATCATCAAACGCAGGCAAACGCAGTTTAATGGCATTGATCTGCTGCTCAAGTTTCTCGTTGGGGAGCTTCACTCGAACGGCTTTCATCTCCTCAAGCCTGAGTTCCTCCTCTCGTGCGCGAATCAACGAGTCTGCACTAACGTGTAAAGGGCGCCTTGGCTTGTTTCTCGATGTTTTCTTGGACGATCCAGCTTCGCTCCAGATTACAACTCCCAATGAAAGGCGTTCCTGCGGCTGAAGCTCGCGATCATATTCTGCAGACGCAGCAGCGATTCCTGAACGTGCACGAATACTCTGCGATTCCTGAGCCAATGCGCGCTTGTTTAGGTTTTTGATCGGATCGCCCGTTCCGCGATCACCCAACAAGACACAACTCGGTTCATCCAAAAGCTCAACATCCCAACGTCTGTTGATTCTCAAACAGGAGCCCAGATTTTCGATGTGGTTGATATGACCAATCGACAACACATTGTAGGGACGCAGACCGAATCCAACTGTGAGACTGACAGGCTCTGAGCCTGTATTGATAACCTCTATCCGGCAGGTGATACGCAACGCTCCATCGATGTAGGTTGCTGCGGCAGAGGAGCTCCATTTAATATTTTCAATCTCGGGATAATGCGTTTCAACAACTGGTAAAACATCATCTGACAAAGTCTGACGAACCCCGGTTTGGAGGTAGGGTGGCGCTTGTAACTGCCCTTTGGCTTTTAAATAAGGCAACAAAGACCAACTGTGAGGCTGAACTGTGATCATCCCCACAGGGTCGACCATGCACTCCTGCGGAGAGTCGGAATGTCCCAAAGACGTCCAATTACGGCGAGATAAATTCGCCCCCAACAAACCTGCGCCGGTCGGTATAAAGGCCGACGACCGAGGTTGCCATTGTTCTTCTATCCACAGCGGCCAGACCCAGTTTCGGTTGGTATGCACTGCCAGCATGTTGTTTGCCCCTGAGAAAAGAACCCAGAGCGCCTGATCCAAAAGTGCTGAGGACCCCATCATTCCAGTGGGCTTGCCTATCCATTCAATGCTCTTCACATATGGCAGCAACCAACGTTTGTTGGTGAGCTTCAGCACCCACTGGATGGCCTTTAGAATCATGATCATGCCCAATTTTTAAGTGTTCCCTGAAACACTACATCGAAATGTGCGGGCGTCTGTTCTCTGAATTTTTGTGACAAGGTCGTGAAGTGATTGCAGGAAAAGATCATCCATGAAAGTGAGCATGTTTTGAAACAAATTTTTCACATTTTACTGTCACATATCTTTCAAACTGAGTGTTATGGCCGCATTCGGAGGACCACGGAATGAAATCCCTTTCTACCCTCGACCGCTATCTCACACTCTGGATCTTTCTTGCGATGGCCGCGGGCATTCTCATTGGCCGATTTGCTCCAACGGTGACATCTGTTTTTGCGTCGGCAAATTCAGGGGCCATCTCGCTGCCGCTGGCTGTGGGGCTCATCTTGATGATGTATCCACCACTCGCCAAGGTACGCTACGAAGAGCTGCCCAAAGTCTTCAAAGATGTTCGGGTGCTGATTTTGTCGCTTGTCCAAAACTGGATTCTTGGACCTGTCCTCATGTTCGTTCTTGCGGCGCTCTTCTTGCACGACAAACCTGAATACATGACGGGACTCATTATCATCGGGCTAGCACGCTGCATTGCCATGGTGCTGGTGTGGAATGATCTGGCCAAAGGCAACAGCGAATATTGTGCGGGGCTTGTGGCCTTCAATTCAATCTTTCAGGTCTTGTTCTTTCCCATCTACGCTTGGTTGTTTGTCACGTGGCTCCCACCACTTGTGGGTTTGCAGAGCATGAACATCAACATCTCTATGGTCGAAGTGGCTCAGGCCGTGGGTATTTATTTGGGTATCCCGTTTGTTGCCGGAGCGCTGACACGATTTGTTCTTCTCAAAGCCAAAGGGCACAGCTGGTACCAAGACACTTTTGTTCCACGCATCAGCCCCATCACACTTATTGCTTTGCTCTTTACCATTGTGGCGATGTTTTCACTCAAGGGTGAATTGATTCTCTCGCTTCCCTTTGATGTTGTTCGCATAGCGATTCCTCTGGTTCTCTATTTTGTTTTGATGTTCTTTATTTCCTACTTTGCCAGTGGCAAGGCAGGAGCAGACCACGCACGCAGCACCACTTTGTCTCTCACTGCGGCGTCTAATAATTTTGAATTGGCTATCGCAGTGGCTGTGGCGACCTTTGGGTTGAGCTCAGGACAGGCCTTTGCTGCCGTTATTGGTCCGCTCATCGAAGTTCCCGTTCTTCTTCTCTTGGTCAAAGTCGCACTGTTTTTCGGAAAGAAATTCGAACCCCAAAGTCGAGGTCAACACGCATGAAAATTGTTTTTCTCTGTGTCGCTAATTCAGCACGCAGCCAAATGGCAGAAGGACTTGCACGCTCAATGGTGCGTGAGGGTGTTGAGATTCTCAGCGCAGGGTCTCGACCAACACATGTGAATCCATTCGCAATTCAAGCCATGGCCGAAATTGGAATCGACATCACCACCCACAGTTCCAAATCGGTCGACGATCTTAACTTTTCAAACGTCGATACGGTCATCACTCTGTGTGCAGACGAAGTGTGTCCGGTTTTCATTGGTCGGGCAGAAAAATTGCATTGGCCATTTCACGACCCTGCTGCTGCAACAGGATCAAATGAAGAAATCAGCGCATCTTTTAGACATGTCCGCGAGCAAATTCGTCATCAAATTCAAACATGGCTAGGTCAAAAAGGCCTCTTGAAATAAAAAAAAGCAGCACTCCTTTTCAGGGTGCTGCCGTGCCACACATCCTATGTGGCGAATGTCGGTGAGGATATTAGAATTGTCCGGTAACTTCAACCTTGCCGAGCAGATTATCTGAGAATCCGAGATTTCCTGTTCCGTCTTGGCCCAAAGTTGCATCAATTGCGAACTGACCAAACTTAAAGCCCACACCCATCGTTGGAAGATCAACTACGCGCAACATGTAAGTTGCATCTGTTGTGTTCGCACCCGATGTTCCCGACTGATTTAGGTCAGCGTAAAGTGTCGTTGTCGTCTTGCGGTTGCCGTATATAGACGCCTGCACACCTGCACGCAAGCTCACCCAAGAAGCAGCTGCAAACTCAAGACCATGACCGGTACTCAGTTGAATGTCGGTCGTCTCAACTTTCTTCTGTGTTCCGTTGCCCAGACCCGTAGCCCAGCTCAACCAACCTTTGCTGAAGAGAGTCATGTTGTCTGCAAGTTTGTCTTGGCGTTCAGCACCCAATTCGAAACCTTGAATCTTGTTCATGTTGTCTTGATTGCTGGTTGTTCCGTTTTCGCCGCCAGAGAAAAACACAGCCTTGGTCGCTGAGCGTCCACCTGTCAGGAACCATTGATA
>CAYWSV010000067.1:13892-16525 GCA_964460155.1 uncultured Oligoflexia bacterium
ATCGTGTAGCGAACCAATCCTGCAAGAGAGTCTGTTGACTGCTCGTTCATACCAGCAGGCAGATACGTAGGCGTTTCATTGCCGTTTGCGCCTTTTGTCTTGCCCGATGTTCCAATTTTCCATGTGTCGCGGCCCCATTTCAACGAAACTTGAGTCTCATCTTTCACAAAACCCAAGCTCAAACCGAGCTTCACAAAACGTGGATCAAAAGTTGCTGTTGCAGCTTCACCAATCAGCTTGGCGTTCTGATATTGAAGACCAGCACCCCACTTCAAGCCACTTGCGTCGTCACCCAAAGAAATTTCGATGGGCATACCTTTTTTCGTCAGAGCTGTGGCTGCATCAGAGAGTTCTTTGGCATTTCGGTCAAGGTGATTAACGAAAGTCGAGGCCGTTGTGTTCACTTGAATACCAAGGCCATATCCACCTGCATTAGTGAGAAGCTGCATTCCGCCCGACTTGCCAATGCGCAGGTAACTCTTACCACCTTCTACATTTACAAAAGCAGGGTTTTCATCCAAGTTATCGAAAACGTCGCGCGTCGTACCAGAAAGCGAATCCGTTGCGGTCGAAGCGAAAGATAAGCTTGGAGCAAGCAACGAAACGAACACTAAACGAGTATGCAACATGTACCGTTCTCCTTGTTGGTGGGTTGCACTCAAATGTTAACATGACAATCTACTCAACCAAACAATTGTGCTAGAACTTTTTTTGTTCACACCGAACGGAGGCTCTGAATTCAATGAAGAAGATCCAAAGATACACATCTCTGTCTGCACTCTCTTTGCTCTCAGTTGTTTATGCGGCACAAGCATTTGCAAACGAACCCAAAGCACAACAGTTCGAGTTTCATGCTTACGGTAGACTCGGACTTTCAACCAACGAACGTTTGACGGATGCGGGTCAGGATCAAGGCGACGGTCAATTTGGTTTGCCCACAAGTCGTCATGTGCGCGACCTCAATTACCTGCGCGTTCAGTTTCAGGGATACGCAGCGCAAAACAGCCATTTCAACATCGAAGCGCAAATGGACAACCTCGCGCACCAAACCAACAAGTGGAACGGCGCAGGAGTGAATCTGCGCAATGCATATTTCCAAATGCCCTTCTCAACGGAAGCTACCGGCTGGGTGGGTGCACGCCGCTTAGAATTCGAAGACGTGCGCTTGTTCGACAAGTTTCCGCTCAGCGACACCACATTCTACGGTGCCGGAACAACCCTACCTGTAGCAGGTTCACCAACGACCATTGCGGTGGGCTTCAAAAATCTCGACAACAACCCACTGTTGATTGCCAACGACAGCAACAACCCCGCAGCCGGCAACACAAGCGTAGCTACTCAGCGACGCGACACTTCTTTGTTTGTGCGTCACGACATTTCTCTAGGAACCAACATCTCGCTGCGTCCCACGCTCATCTTGAACAGAACGGGCCAGTACTTCCGCGATGGCGTACCGCTCAACAAATACGACACGAGCGTTACGGAAACGAACAAAATCTCTGCCAACGAAACTCCCAAGCCAATGGTCACTGGAAAAGTGGGTGCTGTGCTTTCTCATTGGGGCGACGCAGGTTGGGGCAATCACTTTCTTTGGGTTGAGCAGCGTTCAGCCTTTGGCCAAACCTCGGGCAGCGACAAAGACACCCTGTTTGGACTGGCAACGTCGGGCGATTATGAAGGTTGGGCATCCGACGACGTTGGCCTCTTGTACAGCGCAATTTTTCAACAAACAGTCTTCAAGAACGCGCAGCCAAAATACACGCTCGTCGACGACGCATACAAAGCATCTGAGTCGTCGAGCTCCAAGAACAGCACACTGCTCGCCATTGGACTTCAGCCTGTGTACTACGCAACACCCAACGTTCACATCGCGCTGGATCTCAATCACACACTCACAAACAAAGTGGGTGCCGAGGCTGCCAAACCCAACATGACATTCATTACACCTATTGTTCGCTATGCAGCTAACAAAAACGGACTTGGTACGCCCCAACTCTTCACATCGGTGACCTACGGCGTTTACGAATCCAAAGCACGCCGCACAGCCTCGGGCTCAATCAGCAAAACCTCAATCACAACCCAAACAGGTTGCGAATTCTGGTTCTAAGACGTTCAAAGTGGTTCTCAGAATCACGGGGGAAGGGCTCTGGCGAGATTACTTCGACTTGCGCGCAAGGATCTGCAGAATCTCGGCACGGCTCACCCCAAAATTCCCGGTAAACCACGCTTTGGCTGCAACGTTTTTGGGGTTGAGTTCGGCGCAGCGGCTAAAATTCTCGGCATTCTCGGCCAGCGCCTCTTGCCCCTTCACCGCCTGACAAAACCTATCGCCTGTTTGAGTGGCGAGCTTTTCAACAAACTGCCCTGCATACGTTTGAAAATGTTCTGTGAGCCAATCGGTGACCCCAATAAATTTGGGCTCGGCAGGCATTAGTCCAATGTCGGGCATGTTTTGATCATGCGTGACAAAGGCATTCTCCTTCTCCTGCGCATAGGCAAGCGAAGTCTCTTCGGCGGTACGCGCCGTCAGAACAAAATTGAGACGGAGCTTCTCGAGGTGATCCACCGCAGGATACCGATGAGTGCGGGGTTCGGTGCGAAAACGGGTTACAGGGCGTGTTTTCTGCACGGGC
>CAYWSV010000068.1:0-13012 GCA_964460155.1 uncultured Oligoflexia bacterium
GATGCATTAAGAAAAGTACTCAAAGACAATGCCGAGCGATCGGGAATCTCGTCGGCTGATGTGGCGGCTTATTTGAATGTTAAAGCCCCGCCGACCGGCAAGGGAGCCACGACGCAGCGTATTGAAGATTTTCGTGTTCAGGTGAATGCCTGTGTCGAATCGAAAGTCCATACACGTGAAAAGTGTTGTCGTGCGCTGGCCATGCCGCTGGCATTGGCTGCAGAGTCCGAGTCCCGCTTCAGTACACAGGGCATGAAGGCCTGGTTGAGCATTTGTCATTCAGTTGTGACCCAACAGCCCGAAAGTCTTGATGAGTTTATGAAATCTCCGTGGTTCAAGCCCAGCAGCGAAATCACATGGACTCAGGTTTTGCATGCAAAGTCTCGGGCGAAACGTGGGCCGCGACGGATTTTCCGCCGGAGCGATGGACTTGTGTCTCTCGCCGAGACGCTCAAACCCAAGGATTGTTCGGTTCTTGAGACGGAAATTATCATCCGTCGACCCGATGGAGCGCTGAATTTTTGGGTTTATGATGCTGCCGGTAAACCCACTGATATCAGCCACTTTCCGCCGCCCGTAGTTGCTCAGGCGGAGGTTTTTGAAACCATCGAAAAGCCGTCCCCAGACAGCTGCATGGGCTGTCACTATGACCTCAAGACACGCGAATTCAATGTTCTTTTCCCGTCGGCGCAGGAACTCAATTTACCCTCAACACAGAATTTGCCTGTGATTTGTCAGCGGTCGGGGGAGTCAATCGCAGACGATAATTGAGGTACTGGACAGTTGGCCAACTATCCGGAAATTCCGGAAAAAAATCTCTCGACAAAATAAAATTTGTGCATTACCCGAGGCTCTCCGGACTTTGTGTTTCGGCTGCTCGAGGAGTCGTTTCATGTCATCGTTGATGAAGTGTTTTGTCGTCGTCTTTGCGGCATTATTGCTTCCCGCATGTTCTCAAGACGCGGCTACAACGCCTGTTGAGCTGAACTCAACGATATCGTCGTCTGTGCAGGCTTCTCAGAAGCGCAAAACGGCGTGCGTTAGTTTTCAAGGAAACGGTGTTTATTTCTCATCTCATGTTGGCGCCCTTATCGCGCTTCTCGAAAATAATTTTGAACCCGTCTTTGCAACCGGTGGTTCCAGTGGCGCAATTTTGGCAAGCGTGTCTCGCGCCTTGGTCGAGAATCCGTCGTTGTCGCCTGATGGACAGTTCATTCCCCAAGACGCGGCACGTGTTTTGGCGAGCAGCGCCCCGATTATTGAATCTGTGCTGTTTTTGCCTCGATTCACGACTCCGCTTATGCTGATTGACTCACTTGATGTGTTCATGACGGGCTCCAGTCTCGGCGTATTGCGTGCAGATCCCACCGATGGTCTTGTGAATGCCGAATCTATTGTGGGTCAGGCGACGTTGGTCATCGACTTCTATCGCACAGTCGACTTCAATCGCGTTCTATCAAAGTCAAACGTAAAAGATCGCGAGCACGAAATTGCGCGTCTGTGGAAGTCCTATGCAAACACAATTGATGTGACGCCCGAGCAATTTGCGGATGCCATTTTGGTCGACAGGAAAACTCTTCTCGAACGCGGTGAAGAGCACCTTGTACAAGTTCAGGACCGCTTCTTTAAGTTGTACAAAAGCAAAAAAGACACCTTCCGAGTCAATTACAAAACACAACAGGATTCGTGGAATAATTTTATCGGTCCGAACGCCAAGGTTTTTGGACTCGATTCCGTCGAGCGCAGACAAAAGCTTTTCAAAACCGTAATTGAAAAGATTAAGTCCGTTGAGAGCTTCGATGCGTTGTCTGCGACCCTTTCGGGGCAGTTCATGCTTGCGGATCCCGAGCGGGTTTACCGCGCATTTGAGGGTTTTGATTCGCGCACACAACGCCGTATCGAAATCCCCTCGAATACGATTATCCACAGCACTGCGCGCCGGGCCAAGCGTGTTGATGGTGAGTGGAAAGAGGCCAGTGGCATTTCGAGCTTGCATCAAGTTTACTTTACCAACCCGCAACAGGCGCCTGTCGTCGCGCAGCGATTTGCGCAACCTCAGAACAACCCGCTGCGCCCGAAAAATCAGGATCTTCAGCCCGTCATTCCAACAGAACGACTTGTGGTCACCTCTCAACCTTTGGGTCCAACTTTGGCCGCAACTACGGGCGAACCGACAGCGTTTTTACGTTATCCCATCGACCTCGATGTGCCGGCGCGATTGCGACTTGGCTGGACGAACATCAACGAAGCACTCATTGGTTTTGGTGGATGGCTTGAAAAAGTTTCACTTGGAACTTCGCGTCAATTTGACGAATGCTCATCGCAGAATGTTGATGCATATTTCTATACCTCCGACGGCGATGGCGTGAACCGCTTTGCCAAGATGGCCTTCCTCGGACTTTTTCTAGACACCCCGATGCGCGGCTTGTTGGCAAAACAGCTCGAAAATCCAACCGACATACGCGCTCTTCTTGCTGGCACCGGAAGTGTGAATAACAGCTTTGCTGCGGATCCAAACATGCTTGTGTTCGATGCTGTTGTGGGCTCGGCCGATAGCATCTTCTCCGATAACCGTAGTGCTAAAGCTCGCGGCGGACATGTGCCTGTGAACTTCAGCTACGTGTCTCCCTCAGAAGCCAAGGGCGACAAAGCTGCACAACTCCATGTTGCCATTCGTTCGAATCGTCGGGCGATGGTTCTGGCAGCTTACGAATTTTCGCGACGTATGTTCAGCGAACAGGGTATTCGCAGTCCGTCTATCGACTTGTGGAACGTGTCTGGCGACAAGATTTCTCTGCTAAATAAAGAAAATCCGGACGACATTCAGGCTGCTGTTGATAGCGCTTATCCACGACTTTCTTATTAAAGACCACCGCTCTCGACTTTGCGTCTATTGAACCTCTCCTGATGGCGGAGTTTGCGCCAGAGGAGGGGTTTGTTTTTTTCCGATCCGAACAAAGTGTTCAGCTGCGGCAACCAATTCGCGCACTCGAAATGGTTTCTGAAAAATCGCATCTGCACCAATGACGTGCGCATCTTCTCGCGTCAGGTCATCGTAGGCCGTCATAATAAACAACGCTGGTTTCAATGCGACTCTCTTCGAACTCATATTTTTAACGAGTGTGTGTCCATGGATACCAGGCATACGGATGTCGGTTACGACCAAACTCAGCTGGTCGAGATGCTTTTTGAAGAGCTGTTCTGCCTTCAGAGCATCTGGCGCAGTCAGAACCTGCCAACCTCTTTGTTCCAAATGCCAACTGAGCTCCTCGAGAATCGAGGCTTCGTCATCAACCAAAAGGGCAAGCGGTTTTTCGGCCATGGACCCTAAATCCCCCTGAATAGGTTCGATAATGTTAATCTCGGTCAAATTTCAGAAATGTTGAGTGAAATAAGGAAAAATGAGTAAGATCTCAGGTTCAGGAAAAAGTACCCGATAACTCGAATGGCATGGAAGGGGACGAGGTGAGCGGAGGTGGCTGTGAGCGGAGAAGAGATTGAGAATCGAACAAGTCGGGCAGCTCACAAGGGCACGCCTCGGCACTTGAGTCAGCAGTTGGGAATATCCGTTCAAGACGTTTTGTCGGCCATCGAGTATGCACGGCTCGAACCATCAGAAGATAACGCCGGACAAATTGAATACGATTTCAAAGGCGTAATAGCTGCGTATCTCGAGCAAACGCGTCAGCGCGAGTCCGAACAAAACAATCAGTTGCAAGTGTTGTTGCGCTCGTGTCTTGATGCCTATCAGGACTCAGTGCGTCAAATGATTCGTGAGGAGAACCGAGTCGCTTATCAGATTAAAGACATGACCGAATCGAGATTTTTGGAAGTTTTGGGTCAGGTGAGTTTGTCACTGGGTCGCGTTGAGGCATTCGTTATGCAGGCAGCAAAGCTGCTGAGCCAAATTGATATGCGGCTCGCGCGCAGTGAATCGCAGATTCAGAATAATGCCGCCACCACGACTTCTCAATTGCAAACACAGTCTCAACCCACTGCGCAGCCCCAAGCTCAATCGACTTCACCGAGTTCTCGAAACAGACCATTGTCGAATGCCGAGCATTGGCGTGAATTCGAAGTTGAACTCACACGTGTGTTGGCAGCCAATGGGGATATGGCTGAATCTGCAATAGCGGACTGGCTGTCTGCGGCAAAGACACTTTTAAATTTTGGCAGTTTGGAACTGCGTTTGAACGGCGAGAATTTGCTCAGCAGTTTGCGCCCTGCGCTGTTGGGAAATAGTTTTGCAGCATTGCATTTTTCGCTGCCTGCCGACGACAATATTTTACCGGCATTTGAGAATTTTCAAGCGTGGGTCATTGCCGAAAGGGCTCGGGGGCATTCGGCAATTTTGTTGTTTTTAGTGTTGATTCTGAACCGTGGCCCACAAATCTCGTGGTCGGGATTCGTCACCACATTTGTGAATCAGACGTAGGTTATCAGCTCATGACCACAGTTGATTCAGGATGGTTGGCAAAAGTTGTCGACGTGATGAATCCTATGGGAGTGCTTGTTGCAGAGCCCATTCGTTCGTCGTCTTGGGTCGCTGTTCATGGTTCGATGCGAGACGCATTGTTTCTTTGTGCATGGAAAAAAGCAATTCAGCCAAAAACTCAGGTCTCGCTGGGCTTTAATCCAAAAGCTGCTCTGCAGCTCGGATTAAACAACATGCTTCAGCTCGCGCTCAAAGTTGTAGGTGAACCGGAAACTCGCGGTAGCGATTCGCTGATTGGCTCCGCCCGTGGAGCGTCGCGTTTTTCAAACGCGGGTCCGGCTGCAAGTTCTGTGACCAACGATGAAATGCAGTTGAAGGAAGAGGTTTTATACCTGTTTGGCATCATGGCTGCGCTCGGAAGTTCACGCACATTGACCGAGAAACAGCAGACGTTTGAATATCTTTCTGCTGTGGTTGGCCAAAAGGATGAGTTACTTGGGCGAGCCGTGGGCGAGCATTTGGGTTCGAGCCTGCGTTCGGTTTTCGATTATTTGTGCTCCCTTCATTACTTTCAGTCCAACATTCGGCAATCGACTCGCTTTGCTCGTCTCACAGAAATTGAACACGAGATTCAAGCCTACTGCGAAAAGATTCCCGAGATTCCTTGGAATCTTCAACAGAATGGTGCCTTGGTTTTCGAAAGCCCGCAGACGGGAGGTTTGGCATCCAATCATTCAGCTGTTGTATTTTTACCTTCTGCGTATTCATTTTCTGAATGTGCGAACCTCGACGTTGTTTCCGGGCGCATCTGGCGGCACTTACAGGCTGGGCAAAAGCAATTCTATTTTGCCGACTCTTTTCACTTGCGTTTGCGCTGGATGGAGAGACTCTGCGAATCGCGTCAGATTGCGCGTCTCGAGGCCCTACGTGCAGATCCTTTGCGTCTTCAATCGGTTCTGGAATCGCGCAGCGGTCGTCACAGAATCACAATTTTATCTACACCAACGTTGAATTTTCTGGACTCTCTCAGCAAGAGCAAGCTCTTCAGCACGCTGAGCATTCCGATGCAAGAAGTCATTCAGACTGCTCTTGAACTCGATGTAGTCAGGCGTAAGGATCAATGGGGCGACCCGCCGTGTTTTGATTTTGTGAATCTCGTTGAATCCGTTGCTGTTCAGTCTTACAGATTGATTTCCAATGGCGTGCTGAGCACGATGACCGACAACGCGGTACGTAAGTTCCTTGATGCAGTCTTGCTGCGTCAGGAGATCGACGGTGAGCAGTGCTATCGTATGCTTTCTGATTGAGCAATTTTCGATTTCAAAGTCTCCCTCCATATTTTGTCGTCTTCTGCAAGCTCAGTACCTGATGACTCGATGACTCACAGCGTGTCCTTGAGTTTACTCGCATCGACGTCTGCGAGTGCAAATGATTCGCTCCGCTGGCTCAAATTCGAGTCTGAAGAGGCTCTTGCAACATATCTCGATGATCATGCTGGAAGTCGTCGCGTGCACCCTCATTTAATGTGGGTTGAAATCTCTCCATCAGAAAACGCAAATTTAGATGCAGAGTCACTCAGTGCTTTGGGTGTTGTGAAGGCCGAAACCGATCATATGGCCTATCGCATTCCGAAGCCGGTGCGTGGACTGCAGACTTTGAATATTCCAAATTCAAAGCTTTGGGGAATTACCAAAATCGGTTCGCAAACTGCATGGAACGTGACGCGTGGTAGCTCCGATGTGATTGTTGCTGTTGTCGACACAGGAATCGATTTCAATCATCCAGCGCTCAAAAACAACATGTGGGCGAACACGGCTGAACTCAACGGCCGTGCGGGTGTCGATGACGATGGTAATGGATACATCGACGACATTCACGGTGCCGATTTTATCAGTGGAAAGCCGACCCCGCTCGATGACGAAGGTCACGGAAGTCACGTTGCCGGAACGATAGCGGGCAACTTGCCTGAGGTAGGATTTTTCGGAGTGGCTCCGCAGGTGAAGTTGATGGCAATTAAGACCCACAACACAAAGGGCGAGGGCAGCAAGTCGTCTGTCGTTAAGGGTATTTTGTATGCCGCAGACAACGGCGCCCGCGTGTTGAATTGTTCATGGGGCGGAGCTCCTGAAGCCGCTGAGTACGACCAGATGTTATTTGATGCGATTGCCTACGCGAATAAGAAAGGTGCAGTGCTGGTTGCATCGGCAGGCAATAACTCGGCAAACAACGATACGGGAATGCATTTTCCATCGAACTATGAATTGGATGGAATTATCTCGGTTGCTTCGTCGACCAACACCGACGCGCGCTCGTATTTTTCAAACTTTGGCTCACGCACGGTCGATCTGGCTGCACCGGGTTCAAATATTTGGAGCGTGACTGCGGGTGGACAAGGTTACGAATATTTGTCGGGTACGAGTATGGCCAGCCCACATGTTTCGGGCGCAGCCGCTCTCTTGCTCTCGAGCCCCAAGGGCCGCAACCTGACCCCGGCTCAAGTGCGTGAAACGCTCATGAGCACGGTGACCAAAACTCAAGATTGGACGACTCGGGTGATTTCGGGCGGCCGGTTGGATGTGTCGTTTATCGGCCGCGAGTGAGTGAACTTTTTACACGCGGCGTTGCAGGCCACGGGGTCTGCAGCGCCTGACCCCGCATGATTAGTTCTTCGCTTGGGGCGCATTGTCGAGTGAGTTGAGGGCTTCAAATCCGGGAAGCTTGCTGAGGTCGGGAACAACGACAATCTCAACTCGACGATTGGCTGCACGGCCTTCTTTCGTATCGTTCGAACGTGCAGGTTTAGATTCTCCGTAGCTCGCCGCGCTAATGCGCTCTTCAGGCATTCCTGCTTCAACCATTCTCTTGAGTACCGAAATTGAACGTGCCGCCGCGAGTTCCCAGTTGCTGGCGAACTTGCCGCTCTTGATGTCAACGTTGTCGGTGTGTCCTTCGATTTGGAACTTCTTTTCAGGAATTGACTGCAGCAATGCGGCGACTTCTTGGACAGCCTTTTGACCATCGGTCGTCAGTGACGACGAGCCGCTGCGGAAGAGAAGGTCGGAATTCAGGGCGACCACCATGCGACCGTCCACAATGCGCACGTTGAGCTTGCCGGAGTCGATGAGGGATTTGAATCGCAGCAGAAGGTCTTGATATTCAGCAACGCGCTTCTCTGTTTCAGCTTTGTTCTTTTCCATTTCGGCGAGTGCTTGGCGGAGTTTGTCGTTGTCGGATTGGACCTGATTCAGTGAACCTTCAAGAACCGTTTTGTCTTTCTTTACTGCATTTACCGTTTGCTCAAGGCTTGTGGCTTTTTGTTCCAATGAACCAGCCTTGGCTTCGAGTGCGGTGGCTTTCTTGCTCAAATCCGAAGTTTTAGCAGACTCACTCTTGAGGTTCGAATTGAGGTCGTCAATGGCCTTATTGCGTTTGTTGAGTTCTTCTTCTGTGCTCTTGAGACGGGTTTCAAGCGCAGCGTACTTTGAACGGCTGACGCATCCGACGTTGAGAAGAATGAGACACGCGGCAGATGGCAACAAAATGGATCTCAGCTTTTGCATTGTGGGGCTCCCTTGTTAGACTTTAAATAAACTTTTCATGAAGAATGGAACGATTGCAAGGAGCATCGAGCATGCGTGTGACATTCGGCGGCTGGTTGGCCGGAGCTGCAGTCTTTGCCCTCGGTTTTTCGATGGGGAAGTTCACGGATGTGACCGATCATCTGACGGATTCATCTGAGGGAAATCTTTTGCGGCTCAACGATGACGCAGAGATACTTAAATTCGGAGATTCGATTGTACGACTGCGTGATTTGAATGCCTCTGCTCGTTTTGGTTTGCATCGCATTGCAGATCAATTGGTTGTGCAAGCGCAACGCTACGCAGAAGAACATGCTGCGCGGATTTCAACGTCTGCCCAAGGTCAACCATCGTCTGATTGGCGCAGTCGTTTTGCAACAGGTGTTTCTCAGGAAAGCTTGCGAAAAGTCTACGAGTCAACTCCGTCCTTCAAACAGTCGGGGACTTATGCTGATGTATGGACAGATGTAGAGCGATTTGTGATTGAACGCGAGCGCACACGCGTTGTTGGCGAGTTTCTTGAAAAGAGTCTCGCCGAGCAAAAGTTGCGTTATGTTGCTCAGGATGTTCCATCGCCCGAGTTTCCCTTCAACGTTTCTAGCTATCCCTTGATTTATTACGGTGAGAAAAGCGCCGATGAGACGCCAGAAATTGTTGTACTGTTCCGCTATGGCGGACGCGTATCACAAGGCGCCTTTAAATTGATTGCTGATTTAGCACGTGATTTTGGCAAAAAAATTCCGGTGCGAATTATTCCTGAGCAAACGATATCGGAGTATGACCAATTTTCAGTTGCATCGCTTTTTCAGACCCAAAAAATAAAGAAGGATGCACTGAGTGACATTCACAACACACTCATAAATGAGCCTCTGAGCCCACGAGAATCACAAAACTTGCCCGACGATGTTCTTGTTCCAAAGCTCAAAGAAAAGTTTTCGGGTTTGGGCATAAATGTTGATAACTCGCCTGCTATACCTGAGTCTTTTGCTGAAATTTCTGCTTGGTTCCGCGACGTTCGGATGAGTCGACAGCCGATGTTTTTTGTCAACAAACGATGGATTTCGGATACAAGTCCGCGCGGCGTGAGGGAGACTCTCAAATCTTCACTTGGATTAAATTCAGTCAGCAGCAGATAAAACAGCTTTGAATTTTTGTCCTGTGCGCCACGAAAGTGAATATCCCCATGGGGACACTCCTAAAGCTTGTGAAGGTGAGCAGGCCAAAGGGCCGAGGATGGGTTCAAAAATTCCACTATGAACCAAGGCAACTGGCCATACATTAAGAGAACAGGTCTTTCCTTCCATAGAGCGTGAAAGGAATGCGTGCGCTTTTGGCTCGATGCTTCCCTTGAAACCCTTTAGGTTCGAGGGCCGTTCGTGAGAGGAGTCAACTTTATAAACTCCATCGGCTGTGTGCCTGTAGAGATCTTGGCCTATAATGATGAAGTGGCTTTCATGAGCTCGTTCGTCCAAACGCAGATCGGTGCGGACGCTTCTTAGAAATGAGCTTCCAGAAGTGAGGGAAAGAATACTCGCTTTGTCGGTCGACGTTTTTACAGCGATAAAGACCTCTGCTGTGTCATCAGCGAGGCGTTCAGTTCCCGCAATTAATGGCGCGCCCAGAGAAAAAGGTTTACCCCCAGTGCCCTTGAGTGCGTTTATAACGTTTTCCCATGACCAGAATTGTTCACCCTTGGCAAAACCCGAAAGCCCCAAAAAGAGAGGAGCACGGGACTGTTGAGTCGATGATTTGGAACGCTTTTCGAAACTGAAGGGCAGGGTGTATCTGAGCTGCCATTCATCCTCGAAACTGGCCCCACCCAGACCAAATTGACTTTCAAAAATCCCCTCGTCTGTTTTCAAAATAGCTTTGTCCAGAGTGAAGTCAGCAAAAAGAAAAGAGTCGTTCTGGTCGGAAATGAGCATTCTTCCTCCCGCGTGGAGGGCAACGTTCATTTTCTCCATCAGGAATTGACGGTTTGGGAGTCTAAATCGGAACCATACGCGTTTTTCAATCGCATCGAGTAGGACGATTTCGGTGCGGTAGTTCAGAACCCAAAGACTCTTCGGAAATTTGAGTAGTCCAAGTGAATTTTGCATAATCTCTAGCGCAGATGAAGTGCAGTTCAAGGGGCGCTGAGAGATTTCAGACGGCGCGTCCAATGAGAGTTGGTAGGAACCTAAGCGTCCCTTAAAGTTGTATTTAGGAAATTCGCCGGGATTTTGTTTTTGTTTCTGTGGCGTAATGTTGAAACAGGCTTGACCACGAAGACACTCATCTAATTCCGGTTCTCCTTTTGAAAAACGGATGCGCAAAGAACGGCTTGCAAGTTCATCGCCGATTTGTTTGATCGGTTGGATGTGGAACCCTTTTGCAGGGCATAAAGAAGTTAATTCGTCACCCGTTGTTTTTTCTAAATTTATATAAGACACAGACTGCGGGATAGAGAGTCCAGCACGAATGAATTCATGCGATTCAATAGATAATTCCAAACGTCGAGCCCAAGCCTCAGGCAGGTGCACTAAGCTACAAACGAGGCTCAGGAGCACTTTATATTTGAGGACGTTTGTCTTCATTCATCATTCCCTCAAAGGTCTTTGCCAGATCCGGTACAACGCCCACTTTCTCCGGTGCGGACATAGTGAACCGTTCCGTCATTTTGAGTGATCTTTAAAACAGTTTCGTTGAATGGCCGCGTTACATCAATTTTGACCTTGCAGAAGCCATTTGTTCCAAGATTGATCCCAGTCGAGCTGCCGCTTGTACATGAATCCGAGAAGGTTTGGTCGGTAGTCAGAGTAGTATTGTCGTTCGTGTCAGTTAGAGACACAGGAGTTACAGTAAATACACCTGGGTCTCCGTTTGCTTGGAATGTGACTGTTATTCGTCGAGTCGGATAAGTGTAGTTGCAGCTGAGTGATTGTCCATCGATGAAAAGTCCGACCACATTTGTTGTGTTATCTGTCTTTGTAGCTTTCGTCTTTGTGCAGCCTGCCGCATGACTTGAATGATATGTGGTTCCGGTTGTGCATAGATTGGTGTTTGATGAAACTGAATCACTATTTGTGTAAGTCGTTGGGACGCGCACGTGAGCTGAGTCCTCAAATACGACCTTGTTCGCGTCTGGGCTTTCCGCTTCTGCCCAGAAAGGCGGAGTGAACCTGTCGAGTGTACCTGTAATAATCACTGAACATCTGTTTCCGGCGTAACTTGGGCCTGCTTCCGTTGAGGGCAGGTTGTAGCACCGGCTACTGATTGCGTAGTTGCTCATGTCCTGATCTGTAGCTGAGTAGTTACTGCTCGTTGAGCAGCGTGGGTCAGTTGTCGCGTTTGTAGCATCGCAACGCTTAATATTAATGTTTGAAATTGTATATCCAGTGTTATTTGTGACGGCACACAAGGCTTCTGGTGATCCTGTGTTGTCGATACCCCAGGGGTAACACTTAAAGTCTGGTTTGACCTTTGTTGGAGCCTTAAATGTAATTCTGTTTCCTCTGGTAATCGTGTTCGAAACTGAGCACTGAATCTTACCCCACGCGTGCTTTCCTGCTGTGCCTGAGACTTTGAACGATCTTGGTGTTGATGTAATTATGTTCGTGACTGTTGGAGTTGCTCCGCCCGACGCAGCTCCATCGTCTGTTATAGTTATGCCATTCATATTCGTTCCGCAATCATCGGGTGTTGTATTGTTTGCGTAAAGTGGATTGCCACCAATATCGTATTTCCACACATAAAATGGCCCGCACGCAGATGTGTTCGTAGCTGTGCAAGTTGGAAGAGTCTCTTCACAAAGGTCTTGTGTCAAACAGTTGTAGCTTGTTGGTGCTGTGCTTGAAGTCGTAATCAATGAACGGGCAAAAGCTCCTGCTGTTGTTGTGAGAGTTTCAGTTCGACTTAAACCGCATGCCGCAATAGTTATGTTGTGAGTCGCAGCTTTGTAAATACTTGCTGTTATTGAGTACAACCCAGTTCCAACGGTTGTCGCAGGGGTTGTGACAGAGTTCGCACTTGCGTGCCCTACTGCGAAGACTGAATCTTCGAAACCTGTGAGCACTGCTGAGCCGGTGCATGCAACTCCGGCTGGTGAGAGTGAAGAGTTGTTGTTATACATATCTCTGACTTGTGCACTTGTGCCGGTGATATTATTTGCCCCAATAGTAACAGCTGAGCTTGGCCAACCATTCATAAAGAGAGAAGCTCCGTTGCCTGCCGTAATGGGGGAAACGTCGACTCTAGCCTCTTTTGACTTCAGATTGAGTGTAATAAGTGGACGTGTGCTTGCGGTTGCATGAACCTTCTTAAAGGTAAATTCAAGAGGCGTACTGCATTGTGAGTTGCTTGTGCTGAAGTCACACGCAAGTTTTGTGGTGTCGAGGTTAAAGCTTGAGCCATTGGGAGTCGTATTTTCGACTCCGGTTACGTTTGCTTCCATTGTCAGAGTTGTTGTTCCTGCAGCAAGAGGGACCGAGACCTCAACGCTATCACGCTGCGAGTACGCATTGATTTGGGTAATTACGACGTTTGATGGGGCCGCTTTGATGTTTGCTGCTGTCGTTTGGTACGTCGTTGTGCTGCCCGATGTCGAAGGCGTATTTGCCATACCCAAAACGAGCGCAATGCGCGAGACACCGCCGTAGACGTTGTTTGCGTTCCGGAGTGTGGTGCCTGAGCAGCTGAGTTTTGAATTTAGTACTCCGCTGGCATTTAGGGTTGCAGATGTCAGGCTCGCTGTTGTTCCGGCGCCGCTGATGGCTGTGGGTGTACTCCACGACGTCGTGTAATCTGACTTCATCCATTGGCATGTGTTTGCTGATGTTGAATTTCCCCATGCATCGTAGGTCCATGCGTAGACAGTCGGACAAGTCAGGCCTGTGTTGCTGTTTGTTCCTGAGCTGAGCGTGCATTTGAGATCTTGCGTCACCGCCGAGTCTGCAAACGCAGGTTTGGTGTTGCTGGTGTTGAGTGCAACTTGTGTTGTTGCTCCCGCATTCACTGTAAT
>CAYWSV010000068.1:13112-16439 GCA_964460155.1 uncultured Oligoflexia bacterium
GTTGCATTTCCAGCAATCACATCGTTGGGAGTCGTCGCTCCACTCGTGCCTTTGATTGCGCTTGTTGTTATGCCAACGCGCTCGTTCGTGCGCGCGGTTGCCGCGGCGACGGTTGATCCGAGTTTGCGCTGGTAGATCGTCACCGAGTTGAGCGTGACGTTGTTGTTGGCAGCAGTGGGTGAGGTTGTACTGAATGTTGCTGCAATAGAGTGAGTTCCACCAAAGATTGTCATTTGGGGTGCAAGATCACTTCCGGCGGTGCCGCCCTTATTGCATCGCAGTGTGCCATCGAACCAGTCCGAGAAGGTGGGTTGAATGCTCGAGGTGTTTGTCATTTGTGCGGTTGTGTTTGTTGGTGTTTGGCCTTCAGTGGAGTTGTATGCCCACGTATCGCACCTTGCGATGCTCGAGTCGGTGATTTGGTTTCCTCGGCTATCAAAGAAATACGCATTGATTGTTGGGCAAGTTACAGAAGGTTGATTGTCGTCGGCAGGAGCAGCGGTTGTATGCCCACACTCAACAGGTCCTGTGGTTGCCGAATCGGCAAATGGGTTACTTGGCGTCGATGAAAAGAGTTTGACTTTTGCAACGGAACCAAGATTCACATCAATTACATGGCTTGCAAGAGGCAGGGTTGTATAAGCTGTGTAAGGCGCTGCGCTCAGCACCCAACTGCACGTTGCTGTTGGTGTGATTCGGTATTTTCCGGGTTTAACAAACTTGAGAGCTGTCGACGTTGTTGATGGAATCTCGTAGCGTCCCGTCAGAGTCGCATGAGCAGCCAGAGCAGCACCGCTGAGTCCAACGAATATTGGATCTGTTCCATCTGGGGAACGTGTATTTCCCCCCGATCCTGTTGTTGCTGCTGAATAGGTGACTCCGTTATCACTTGAGTATTCGTATGTGAATTGAATGCCCGTGCAGTTTGTTTGAGTTGGATTGTCGAAGGCGTCACGTAATTGAAGTGCACCCGTAGTCAATGGCGTGTCGACCGTACCTGTCGTCGGTAAGGTATTTACAACTTTCGAATCGACTGGAATTCCAGGATTGACTGTGATTCCAGAGAGAGACGTGGTGAGTCCGCGTGTCGAAACACTTACGTATCGACCAGCTTCTCCAGCTTTTGTCAGCGATAACATTAGACCTTGCGAGGAACCAGTTCCAACGAGGTCTGCAAAATAGTTGCATTCCCCGTCACTCATGTTGCAGTTCGCTTCTCCAAGATTTCCATTGTACCCTGCGGAACGTGGATTTATATTCGTCAATCCTGTGGATGCATTTGTGTCGACTTGGAGAACTTCTGTGGCACTTCCTGGAACCGTGACAAGTGTCGGCGTTGTATTGAAATCATACGATTTGAATGCAAGTGAGGTAAGCGTAACGTTTTCTTGCATCGCACTTACTGTCGTTCCATTGTTTGCACCATTTATTAAACCGGTTCCAGTGTAGCTCCGTGTATTCCAGACGGCTGACAATTGAGCAATGCCCCCGCGCAGCTTCACGCTCGTCGGAGTGAAACCGGTCGCAGTGTTGTTACATGTGAGTGTGAGACTGAATGCTCCAGTGGACGTGAAGGTCTGGCTATTTGAGGCTGCTGTGCTGATATTTGGAGTTGTTAGGCCAGCAGGTGTGCCTGTTGGAATATTCGCGACTGTCCATGTTGTACATTGTCCACCATTCGCGTTGGTAATAAGGTTGCCGTTGACATCGTAGAAATGTGCATAAATCGGGCCACACGTTGCGCCGGCGCCCGTGCCATTGAGCGGACACAGGGTGTCGCCCATGTTTGTGCGGTTCGCTGCTGAACTTGTGTTGAGGAACACTTCTTTGGGTCTGCCTGGCTTAACGGTGAGGGTCAGGGTGCTGCCAGTGGTGTTTTGAGCAACGCCGCAGAGTTGGAATTTCAGTGAGCTATTTGCATCTGCACCATTTGCTTGAATTCCCGTCAGTGAGAAAGCACTGTATTTATAAAGTCCCACAGTGCCGCCGGCCTCTTTTACAGGGACCCGTGAAGAAGCAGCCAACGAGGCATCTGCTGTGGCACCCGGTTTAGCAACAACATTTGAAGTATCTATGGGGGCTGTAGCTAAAGTGGGTGTTGGGCAAGTGACGTAGTCGTCTTTGAGGTCAGTTGCGTTTCCATATTGATCTTTGACTTGAGCATAGACATCAAATTGGTCGTCGGTTGTAACAGTGTTAACTGTGTTCGCGCCGATTTTTGCTGTCAGTGTGAGGTTTGCCGCATTTGCTGGTTGAACGGTAATCGAGGTTATCGTGGCAGTTTTGCCGCGAGCGCTGACTGTAGCCTGATATGCAGTGCCGCCCACATTCGAGGTCTTGAAATTGAAGTTGTAGTTTTGATCGCTGCAAGTTCCGCCGCCGGCTGTAAAATTGCAATTGCTCGCGTTTGTGGGCAATGGACTCGAGCCACCATTGTTGGGAGCTGTTGTTGTGAAGGTCACGGGGACCGATGTTCCTGCGTCAGGCACAAGTGTATTGTCTGTTCCGCGCACAGGTCCCATCAGTTTGATACCCGAGTTTGATACGAGCCGTAGATTGTTGTCGTCCGCAGTGACGGTCGTTGCACCGCCGGCTGCGGTAGTTCCTGTGATCGTCGTTGGGTTGCCCGAGGTATCGCGGCTCTTCGCGTCCCAAGCCAAAGAGACTTTCGCAACACCACCATACAAATCAATTGCGCGAGTTTTGGTGTTGTCGCTCACAGCGGTACACGTCAACGTTCCGTCCATAAAGTCGGAGTGGGTGAGCGTCGTGCTGCTGGTTGCGTTGGTGCTGCTCAGTGCTGGGGTTGTGAGTAGCGCACCATAAGCTGTCACCGATGCAGCCGGATGCGCATACGTCCAATAGCACGATTGGTTTGGAACAACATTGTTGTCTTGGTCAAAGAAGAAGGCATAAACAGTTGGGCAATTCACTCCGGGGCCAGCTGTCTGCAGTGGGCAGCGCAGGTCAACAGTATGTGCGCCGATTGTATTTGCAGTCGTCGCTGGGTCTACAGTAGGCGTATTTGTGGCAACGTTTCTCAAAACAACACTATGCAATGCACCAGGGTTGAATGTGAGAGCTGCTGTTGTTGCTGCAGGCGCACCGCAGGCGTTGACGGTGATAGATTTTGTTCCTGCGAGAGTCACCACAGAGTTTGCAACGTTAAATGTGTAAACCCCTCCGCTATTGTATGTTGATGCAGTAAATGAGGCTGCAGTGTTGAGGTTTGTGGCATTTGCAGCAGGAGTCGTATGATTGAAGGTTGCAGTTGCATCGGCAACAGCGCATGCTGAGCCATCGCCTTTGAGTGTTGTTCTATTGCCA
>CAYWSV010000069.1:0-4610 GCA_964460155.1 uncultured Oligoflexia bacterium
GCCATCGCGAGTTACCCCACTTTTGATCTCAACACTCCGTCTTCAGCGGATGCTGAATCTCGTCGATTCCGCCCGCTCATGGATGCTCTCGAACTTGGTTCTGTTGTTAAACCGCTTTTCATTGCGAGAGCTATCGACAAAAAGAAGATTCGCGCGGATCAGACCTTCTATTGTGAGAACGGTGCTATGGCGGTGCCTGGTGGAAAAATTCGTGACACTCATCCGCACGGAACTCTAACACCCTCAGATATCATCAAGGTGAGCAGCAATATCTGCACATATAAAATTGCGCAGAAACTAGGACGCTATGGCCTCTTCGATGCTCTGGGTGCATTTGGACTCACTCGCTCTCCAGCGACAGGGCTGCATGGCGAATGGGCTGGGCGTGTGCAAAAACCAGAATCTTGGCACGAAATGCGCTTCGCTAACATGTCGTTCGGTCAAGGAATCGCCATCAGTGCACTCCAGATGACGCGTGCGATGGCCATCCTCACGGGCGGCGGAACCGATCCGGGCATTCGTATTTTGTCGCAAGAAGAAAGACCCGATGAATTGAACCTGAATTTGCCGCCCCTGCGTGTGATTTCAGAAGACACCAGCCGTCTCGTCACACAAATGATGAGGGGTGTGGTTGAAGAAGAAGGCGGGACGGGTCGACTTGCGTCTATTTCTGGATTCAGTGTCGCCGGCAAGACAGGGACAGCACAAAAATATGACCCAAAAACTCGCTCCTACAGCGAGCGTATCGCAACATTTACCGGTGTACTGCCGGCTGATCAGCCGCAGTTAGCCATTACGGTAGTCATCGATGAGCCGCAAGTACGTCCCGCTTACGGCGGAGTCCTTGCTGGGCCGATTTTTTCGGAAGTGGGACAAAAAGCGATCAATTACCTGAATTCTCGAGGATTAATTCGCCTGGATCCCTCCATGCCTCAGCCAGCAGCTGAGGCTCTGGCAAAGAAAGTTCCCGCAGAGGGTAAAAAGAATGCTCACTAATGATTTTGATCTGGATTTTTTTATTCATCCGGGCCGAGCACTTTTATTGCTCGAAGCGGAAGACCTGCTTTCCAATCCGCCTCCTGAGGATTCACCACTGAGGCGCAACCTCGAAAACAACACACGATCTTTGCGAATCGTTTGGGACACACGGAAAATTCAAACCACAGACTCATCAGATCCGATCATCTTTATTGCGCGCAAAACAGAACGATTTGACACTCATACTGAAGTGGCGACGCTATTGAATGCGGGTCATTACGTCATCGTCGAGAACGACAAACTCACTTCAGCCTTGTCAAAACAAAACGGATCAGCCGGAGAGCAGTGGCAAAGTGAATTGCTGACTCACCCGCATGTCATTTGCGTGAGCTCAACTGAGCTTGCAAGAAATTTATTGTTACAAGCCGCGAGTGCTCTGCATCCGTCTGATTGGACGACTTTAGCCATCACTGGCACAAACGGAAAGACAAGTTCAACTCAGATTGCTTCAGCAATGCTTGAAAAATTGAGTCAAAAAGATGTTTTAAGATTGGGTACACTTGGCATACAAATTGCCGGTCGGTCCTTTGAGAATCCCTTTCCAACGCAGCCCGATTATCCGGGGCTTCTTGCCGCGCTGCGCATGTCGCGGGATTATTTTTCCTGCAACCAAGTGGTTATGGAAGCGACGAGTATTGGGATTGTCGAGGGTCGCCTTGGGTCATGGCCCGTGCAATGTGCAGCGTTTCTTAACCTGACCCAAGACCATCTCGACTACCACGGCACGATGGACCGCTATCTAGAGGCCAAATTAGATCTGTTCAGAAAGCATCTGCTGCCCTCAGGACAACTCGCTGTGAATTGTGATGATGGGTCGTGGGAAAAAGTGATTTCAGCAGCAGCAGGCAAGACGAGATTCTGCGTCGGATTTGGACATCCGGCTCAACGTGACGCGTTCCTAACAAAAGCCGGATCTCTCTTTGGGGGTGTGCGCTACCTCGAGGTCAGCCACAAGAGAACAAGTATTGGCGGCGTGGCAGGTCAGTGGACTTTATGGCTTGATTCTCAAACCAGCGTCGGACAATGCCAATATGCCGTGCGTCTTCTTGGAGAAGTTCAACACGAAAATGTTGCGGCCGCAGCGGCTATGATGGTTGCCTTAGGCTATCCATTGAACCAAATAGCCGGAGTCTGCTCAGCAGTTGAGCCCATTCACGGCAGGCTTGATCCCGTGAGGACGAGTGAAGGCGACACACTCCCCGCAGTTCTTGTCGACTATGCACATTCACCTGATGCTCTCGAAAAAACTTTACACACATGCAAAGCCCTGTTGCCCAAAGGTGGGCGGCTCATCTGCGTATTTGGTTGTGGCGGCGATCGCGATCCAACAAAGCGCCCACTGATGGGGCACATAGCATCACAAATCGCTGATAAAGTCTGGGTGACATCAGACAATCCCCGCACTGAAGATCCTCATCAGATCGTGAACGATATTGTCAAAGGTATTCCCGAGCTCAATCAACAAACAATCGCCATCGAAGTCGACCGGAAACAAGCCATCTGGAAGGCTGTTGAAGCGGCCAACGAAAAGGACATCATCCTTATTGCAGGTAAAGGTCATGAGGATTACCAGATCATCGGCGCTGCCAAATATCCGTTCTCTGACTCCGAGGTTGCTCGACAGGCCCTGAGCGGCAAACGTAACATCTAAGTCAAAAAGAGGGTTGTCCTCCGTATGCTGCTTGCACTGATTCACAAATTTACAGTCTATGAACCCAAACTTAACGCGCTGACATACTTGTCGAGCCGTGCGATTCTTGCGCTCATTACATCGATATTGATTTCACTGGCCCTTTATCCGCCATTCATTATGAGATTGCGCGCATTGAAACTGGGTCAACCCATCCGGGAATTGGGACCCGCAACTCATCTTGAGAAAAAAGGGACACCGACGATGGGAGGCGTAGTTATTTTATTTGCCACCCTCGTCAGCGCGTTTTTGTGGACAGACCTCAAAAACCACCATTTGTGGACACTGACAATTGTATCTCTCACCTTCGGTGCAGTTGGATTCTTGGATGATTATCTGAAAATCTCGAAGAAAAACCCCAAGGGTCTTGCGAGTCGATACAAATATATTGGTCTTTCGGTTGGCGCGTGCATCGCGTTAGCATGGCACTTTCAACAATCCGGTGCACTCGATCCCGCAGCCTCAACACGCTCCAGTCTTTCGGTTATTTACTTGCCCTTTCTCAAGGATGTTTCTGTCAACCTCGGATGGCTCTACCTTCCTTTTGCCTATTTCGTTCTTGTAGGCGCCAGCAATGCGGTGAATCTAACCGATGGTCTAGACGGACTTGTCATTGGTCCGGTGATTACTTGTTCTATTGCGCTTTTGGTTCTCAGTTACGTGACGGGAAATATCGTCGTCGCCAAATATCTTTATTACCACACAGTCGCAGGCTCCGGAGAAATCACAGTATTTTTGGCCGCTCTGATCGGCAGTTCAATTGGCTTTTTGTGGTACAATACGTGGCCTGCGCAGATTTTTATGGGCGACTCAGGAGCATTGCCGTTGGGTGGTATTCTGGGTGCTGTTGCCATGATCACCGGTCACGAAATTCTTCTTGTGATTATGGGTGGAGTCTTCGTCGTCGAAGCTCTCTCGGTTATCATTCAGGTGGGCTCTTTTAAAATGCGCCAAAAGCGCGTTTTTAGAATGGCGCCGATCCATCATCACTTTGAAAAAGGCGGCTGGCCCGAACAAAAAATCACGATCAGAGCCTGGATCATCAGTCTCATTCTTGCTCTTGTCAGCATCCTCACCTTGAAACTGAGATAAGTCATGAACGTGAGAGACGTAAAAATCTGGATCGTCGGAGCAGCGCGAAGCGGAATTGCCGCTGCGCGACTTCTGCACAAGCACGGCGCAAGGCTTTTTGTAACAGATGCTGGTCCCATTGAACCCGAGCAAAAAAAGATTCTCAGCGATCTTGGAATACCGTTCGAAGAGGGAGGACATTCGACGGAAAAACTGCTGCGCGAGGCACAACTTGTTGTCCTGTCGCCCAGTATACCTCTCGATAAGCCGCTCCCCTTGGCGGTTCGCCAGGCCGGAATTCCACTTGTTGGCGAAATTGAAATTGCATCTTGGTTTTTGCCGTCAAACGCGATTGTGGTTGGAGTGACAGGTACAAACGGAAAGAGCACGACAACCCACTACACAGCACAGCTCTTTGAACAGGGACATAAAAAAGCTGTGGCCTGTGGAAACATTGGTCGTCCGCTTGCAGATGCAATTCTCGATGCCCAAGGCTACGACACCTTCATCGTCGAGTTGAGTAGCTATCAACTTGAAACAACAACATCGCTTCGTCCGATGGTCAGCATGCTTCTCAACCTACAAAACGACCATCTTGCGCGCTATGGCACCATTGATGAGTATCTGAAAGCGAAGTGGCGGCTCGTTCTGCTTACGCGTCCCGATGGGCTGGCGATCGTAGACGAGCCTGTGTTTCGACGCGCTCTCGCGTTGGGACTGACGTCGTTGGACGGCAGCTGCGACGGTGAGACGCACTCGAGCACGTTGAGCAGGCTGCCCAGCGGTCCGACGGAGGCCGGCGGCGGCGGCG
>CAYWSV010000069.1:4620-16151 GCA_964460155.1 uncultured Oligoflexia bacterium
CGCAAGGCCATCCTGCAGGATCGCCATTTTGAATCCATCACCAGAAAGTTTTGGTGCAAAAGATATTGAACATAACACCATGCCGAATGCACAACTTCGTTCGTTTGGGGAAGGCACTCAGGTTCTGCCTTTGCAACTCTACGGACAACTCGCACAGCTCCCCATTGAAAAGATCACTCAAACCCACTGCGCTGACATAAACTTTGTTCGAGTTGAAAAGAGGAGCGATGGACAAAACACGCTCCGCTTTCAGGTTCTCAGCAAAAATCAATCGAAGCCTGAAGTCGACATTGCGATTGATACTCCTTGTTTGCCGGGCGAGCACAATCAAATCAATATTGCGAGCGCGAGTTTAGCCGCTCTTCATGCTGGACTTGCTCCGTCGCTGGTTGAAAAACAATGGAATGCTTCCAGTTCGGTATACCAACATCTTGCACACCGCCTCGAGGACGTCTGCAAAGGTGGCGCGCTGAAATCATCAAACGACGTCAGCAAAGACGTTCGTGTCATCAACGATTCAAAAGCAACGAATGTTGAAAGCACGATTGTCGCAGTCAAAAGTTTTGATCACTCGATCCGCCTGCTGCTTGGGGGCGAGCCCAAGGGCGATTTGTACAGCGACCTTCTCCCCTTTATCGGAACACATATTTGCAAGATATATCCATTTGGTAAGGCGTCGACCCTAATTTGTGAACAACTTGCATCCAGAAATGAATATCTTGCGCCATCGAGTCGTCACATGACTGATGCCGCGCAAATGGCGCTCGATGATGCACAGAATGGCGATGTGATTCTTCTCAGCCCCGCATGCGCAAGCTTTGATGAATTTAAAAACTTCGAACACCGCGGAGAAGTTTTCAAAGCTTGGGCCAACGGGCGAAAAGCACATTAACTTTCTTTGCTTTTCGATGAATATCTGACTGAACGGGGAATGACCATGAATGCCAGACATGAACCCAGCTACAGCGCGTTCCATGCCTATGGTGGCCAAACACTGTGGTTTCCTGTCATTGCGCTGTTATCTTTTGGACTCCTCTTTGTTTACAGCGCATCGAGTGTCTACGCTGGGCAAAAATACGGTGATGAATTTCTCTTCGCCAAAAAACAATTGCTCTATATTCTTCCCGGAGCTTTGGCTGCCTTCTTTGGTGCGCGTTTTCCGCTGGCAAAGATCCGCGAACATGCGATGGTAATTTTCTTCGCGACTCTCGCACTCGCTGCACTTACACTTGTGCCCGGAATTGGTAAAAAGATTCTCGGCGCCTCCCGCTGGATTTCACTGGGTGGATTTCAGCTTCAGCCAAGTGAATTTTTGAAAATTGCTTCAGTCATTTTCTTTGCCAAGGTTCTTTCCGATAAGAAAATTTCCGTCATGCGAGCAATTCTGGTCGTCCTGAGTTTCGCGATTTTTCTTAAGCAACCCGACTTCGGGACCTCAGTTATTTTGCTCACAGGACTACTTTCAGTTCTTTTTTTTCGTGGAATTCCGAAACGATACTTTTTCGGTGGTGTGGTGCTTCTCCTTCCTATCGTGGGCATTCTCGCGGTGGCTGCTCCCTATCGCCTTAAGCGGCTCGTGACTTTTCTTGATCCCTTTGCCGACCCATTGGGCTCTGGTTTTCAGGTTATTCAATCTTTCGTTGCCATCGCGAGTGGTGGTTTTTTTGGCAAGGGTCTTGGCGGAAGTCAGCAGAAACTGTTTTTTCTTCCCGAGGCACATACGGATTTCATTCTCTCAGTCATCGGCGAGGAAATGGGGTTCGTAGGGTTGGCAATCATCATGTTGATTTATGGAATGCTGTTTTTTTCTTTGCTGCAGGTCCTTGTTGCAGTGAAATGCCAATTCTCAAAAATGCTAACTGCAGGCTTAATGACCATGATCGCTTCCTCAACGCTGATCAACATGGGCGTGTGCGCTGGACTCCTTCCGACAAAAGGCCTCACCCTCCCCTTTATCTCGTCGGGTGGCTCGTCGCTCATTGCAAATCTTTTTGCGATGGGATTGCTGGCGCAAATACACGCTGAGGCGTACATACGGCAGCTCGGAGGAAGCAGTAGAGATGTTCAAAGCCATTGACCGTATTCACTTTATTGGAATTGGCGGCAGCGGGATGTCGGGCCTTGCCGAGGTTTTATTAAATCTGGGCTATAAGGTCAGTGGAAGTGACTTAAAAAACTCACCCACCGTTGAACGGCTTCGCGGCTTGGGTGCACAAATCTTTAATTC
Organism: uncultured Oligoflexia bacterium; assembly: GCA_964460155.1. Taxonomy (GTDB): domain Bacteria; phylum Bdellovibrionota_B; class Oligoflexia; order Silvanigrellales; family Silvanigrellaceae; genus RFOM01. Next base: position 6,848 of record CAYWSV010000069.1, read on the forward strand.
ACATGACGCGACCAACATCGAAAACGTTCAGGTGGTTGTCGTCAGTAGTGCAATTAACCCGCAAAATCCCGAAGTCAATGCTGCACAAAAGGCACGATTACCCATTATCCATCGTTCCGAAATGCTTGCCGAACTGATGCGGCTTAAATACGGAGTGATAGTCGCGGGTACCCACGGCAAAACGACAACAACAAGTATTCTTGCTCATGTTCTTCACGATGCTGGTGTCGATCCAACAGTCGTCATTGGTGGCATTCTTAACTCGACCAGCTCCAACGCAAAACTTGGCGGTGGAGATTGGTTTCTTGCCGAAGCCGACGAAAGCGATGGAAGCTTTTTACGGTTGAGTCCAACAGTGGCCGTGGTCACAAATATCGACCTCGACCATATGGACCACTACAGTTCGTTTGATGAAATCTTAAATGCGTTTTCAGCCTTCCTCGACAAAGTCCCTTTTTATGGTGCTGTGTGCGCGTGCATTGATGATCCGGGTGTCAAACGCGTACTTCCACAACTGCGCCGACGGACGCTGACATTCGGTTTTGATCCCGCGGCTGACATCACCGCCGTGGATATGGTTCACAACGGATCGGTGACCGAGTTCACACCCTCAATCTTAGGCGTTCGTGGCGCGCGCGTGCGCCTAAATATGCCGGGCAGATATAATGTTCTGAATGCGCTTGCGAGTTTCGCGGTGGGAAAAGTTCTGGACATTGCTCCCGACCGTGTGGGCCAATCTATTTCTGGATTTCAGGGCGTTCTGCATCGCTTCACTCAACTTGGTGAAGTGAATGGCGTTCTTGTTGTTGATGACTATGCCCATAACCCCAAAAAGATTGCCACTGTTCTTTCGGGTATTCGCGAAAGCTGGCCTCGGCATAAGGTGTGCGCAATCTTCCAACCTCACAGATACTCTCGAGTCAAACATTTGGCAGACGAGTTTTCGACCGCGTTTATTTGCGCCGACCACGTGATTGTCACCCCCGTTTACGCGGCCAGCGAAGCTCCCATAGAAGGCTGTGATCACGAGAGCTTGGCTGCTCGTATTCGCGCTGCCTCCTTCCCACAGGCAGAGAGTGCCGTGGAGACCTGTCAAAACCTCGACCAAGCCGTGTCCCTCGCAACAGCCTTCGCGTGCAAACATAGAGAGGAAGAAAATGGATCTGCGGGGGTACTAATCATCACCCTCGGGGCAGGCGACGTACAGTCCGTGGGTCCACGTTTGCTCAAGAAGATGAGTGTCACGTGAGGAGTCATGTCACAGCTCAAAAAACAAAGCGTTGCGGGTAGAAAAATCACGCGCCGCACAAAACAAACATCCTCGAAGCCGGCGTCTTCGGCGGGCCGGGGTTTGCGCCCTATTTTGACAACAACTTGGCGCGCATCAACAGCTTTTTTGGCGTTTATTGGCAAGCCCTGTTTGAGTGCCGCAAAAAAGTGGCCACGCGCCACTTTCGCGCTTTCGGTCGGCTGCGGATTGGTCATTGCAACGGGTTATGGTTTGAATTTGGCGATGCAGTCTATAACCCAAGCACTGCCTAAAACGCTCGAGGTCAATGCACCCCGCCCTGCACTTCAAGAAACAATCACAAGAATCGCTCTAGATACTCTGCAATCTGCTCGCGCAGAGGGCTGGAGTCGCACTGCACTGACAGACAAACTGCTCTCCAGAATTAGCCTTGTTGATGGCGTGGATGAAGTTTCGATTCGTTCCGGTCTCGACAAGCGCGTCAAAATTGATGTTGCGGCTCAGGCACCACTCTTGGTCATTATCGGTAAAAATTCAGAGCGCATTCTGGTTGGAAACAGATACAAAGTGATTGCCCGTGGAGTGAATGCGAGCGAATACACTCACCTGCCGATTGTTGAAGCTCCTGAGCTCTCTCTACAGGTCCAACAGCGTGAACGACGCAGAGCGCACAACGGACTTTTTATTAAGCCGTCGGCTATTTCGGATTCAAATATCCGCTGGCTGAGTCAACAGACAATGACGATTTCTTCGCTGTACACAAGCAGCAAGTTCAGCTCGGAATTGGAAAAGATTGTTTGGAAAAACGTCGGTGGCTTTTCTCTTGTCATCAAACATCCTGATGACCATCCACCAGCGAACAATTCACCAACAACGATAACAGCGACACCGCTGAACCAACCCCAGCAAGGGTCGAGTGTTCCATTACACGTCAGTCCTGCCAAAACGACTGTCATTCTTGGTGAAGGACAGCTGAATGAAAAATTCGAACGACTCGCGCAGGTCATGCAAGATCTGCGTCTCAAGAGAGCGTCGGTCGAACAAATTGATTTGGCCTTCTCTGACAAAGCAATCATTCGCATGTCAGAGACATTGTCCGAGGCCAAGCGCGGAGGAGTTCAATGAGCGAAACATCACCGACCACTCACTTTAGCGTTGGCCTAAACATCGGCTCGGCACAATGTCGCATTGTTGTTGGAACAGCCCAAATCAATTCAAATGATTTGCTCAGCGGTTTTTCTGGTCACAATGGATATGATTTTGCAGATGCTGAAAATGAAGCAAACTCTCGACATTCGAATCGGTCGTTTCACATTCTGGCTTCAGCTGAAAGCTCACATAATGGAATTCGTAGGGGCAACCTTGTTGATTTGGAGTCTCTGACGCAGGCCATTCGTGAAGCCGTTGATGAAGTCGAGCGGCAATCAGGCCTCGAGCTCGAGGAAGTACGAGTCAGTCTGGCCAGCACGGCTGCAATTTCTGAAAACTTCACAGAATCCGTTGCCACCAAGACATCGGATGTTCGAGAGAATGACAGGGAGAGACTTTTAGCTGCAGCTAAAGCCCACGGCGTGCAGCCCGGACTTGAACAAATTGCAACACTGACTGGACATTATATTGTCGACGGTCGTCCGGGAATCATCAATCCCGTAGGCATGTTTGGAAATTCGTTGGGTGGACTTTTTCATCGCATCGCCGTTCCTGAGGCTGAACTTCAAAACGTAATTCGTGCGGTGAATAAAGCGGGACTCCATGTGGAGTCGGTGGGTTTTGAATCACTTGCTGCTGCCGAAGCTGTTCTTGATGCTGACGAACGCGAAATGGGATCGGTGTGCATCAACTTCGGAGCTCACCTGACACATGTTGTCGTGTATGCGTCTGGAACACCGATTTTCAGTAAGGATTTTCCTTTTGGATCGCACCATATCACCAAAGATATTGCTATTGGATTGAGAATTACCCAAACCGAGGCTGAGCGGATTAAGCGTGATTTCGCGCAAGCGTATTTTAATCCCCAAGATGCGAACGAAAATTTTACTGTTCAAACAGCTGAACATTTGGGTGGAACACGCCAGTTTACACGCGGTCAACTCATGCACATCGTCGAACCTCGCGTGCGTGAGGTCTTCGGTTTCATTCACAATGAACTCAAAAAACTTAAGGTCACTCAATTCGTCGCAAAAGGTGTTGTTCTTACCGGCGGTGGGTCGCTTCTTCCCGGAATCTGTTGGGTCGCTGAAGATGTCTTTGGTGTGAGTGCACGTGTTGGCTATCCTCTGAACCTGACTGGAGTCACCGAAGGCCTCCGTTCACCTGTATGTACATCAGCGATTGGTCTGCTGTCTCCGATGTTTGCCTCGGAAGACATCCCTGCGAAATCTTCGTGGAAATTACCTGAAGGCGGGTTGATGGGATGGGCACGCACCGTGTGGGACAAAATACGAGAACCTAACGAGATTACCTGACTTTAAAGTTTTTTATAAAATCTTCCGATAACGGATTGTCTCTCCGGAATCGGGTCGAGTCGGTTGTCCGACTCGGCTTTTTTTTTGCCAGATTTTTGACACAGAGAGTCAAATTTTGGACCTCTTTGTCAATGCATCATGCGGAAATCTTTACACAGCAAAGACCGCCCACCTATACTTCAAAGCATCCGCAGAAACAGTTCGGCGTGCCCACCGAGGCACAGAGGAGCAAACCACCATGCTTGAGCGCGATAAGTTTTCATCCAACGCAGTCATCAAAGTCATCGGTGTCGGTGGAGCGGGCGGCAACGCGATAAATACAATGATTGAGCAAGGTCTTTCCGGTGTTGAATTCATCGCCGCAAATACCGACGTTCAGGCATTGGCCTCCAATCTGGCACCCGTCAAAATTCAACTTGGTCGCGAACTGACAAAAGGTCTGGGCGCAGGCGCGAATCCTGAAGTTGGTCGTGACGCAGCACTTGAAGATAAAGCAATTATTCAGGAAGTGCTTTCTGGCGCGGACATGGTTTTTGTCACGGCCGGTACAGGCGGCGGAACGGGAACAGGAGCTGCTCCGATCATCGCACAAGTCGCACGTGAAATCGGCGCACTGACGGTTGGTGTTGTCACCAAACCGTTTTCATTCGAAGGCAAACGCAGAAAGATTCACTCAGAACAGGGAATTCAATCTCTGAAGAGCTGCGTGGACACTCTCATAACCATCCCCAATCAGCGGCTGTTGAGCATTGCACCGCCACAAATGTCCATGTTGGATGGTTTCAAGCTCGCCGACGAAGTTTTACTCAATGCGGTTAAGGGTATCTCCGACATCATCAACATTCCGGGTCGTGTGAATGTCGACTTCGCAGACGTGCGAACGATTATGTCTGAAATGGGCATGGCGCTTATGGGTATCGGCACGGCTACAGGTGAGAACCGCGCTATTGAGGCTGCTCGCGCTGCCATCAATTCACCCTTGCTCGAGGACGTCGACATCGAGGGTGCAACAGGCATCCTCATCAACATCACAGGAAGCAGTGGCATGACGCTCCATGAAATCAGCGAAGCTTCAACGCTGATTCAAGAAGCTGTTCACGAAGATGCAAACATCATCTTTGGTTCCGTTGTCGATGAAACAATGGGTGACAATCTGCGGGTGACAGTCATCGCAACAGGATTCGATCACGCACGCGTTTCCCTTCCAGAGTCCCATAACAAGCTTTATCCAACAGCGAACAATGGATATGGCTACCAAAACAACCAGCAGATGAACATGCAAGCCGGACATCAACAGGCTTACGGCGTGAATCAACAAACTCATAACCATCGCCCGGCGAATAATAATAGCTTTGGTTATGGCAATGGACACGCTGATCCTCGCCTCAACCACTCGATGAACGGCGCGAATGCGCCAGCAGCTGGTCTGCGCAACGACAACGGTATGATGGGACGCAATTCGATGCCTGCATCGAATCATTCGGCTGCTGCCAATATGAACGCAGGCTCCAACCCAGTTGCGGCAGGATTGTCGCTGAGAGCACCCTTTGAAGTGGGTCAACCTGTCAACAACTTCCGTCGCGCAGAAAACTCCAATAACCAAAATGGAGAGTCCGCAAACGGGAGTTATGGTCGTCAGGTGTCATCGCACTCAACGGCCCAGTCATCGACAGGTTTGAACAATTCCTCTTTCCAAACGACGACGGCTCAGCAAAATCTTGCATTGCAGAATGCAGCTCAATCGGTCAATCAGTTGAGAAATGCACTTGCCAGCGGAAACTTTTCTGAGTCCGAGACGAACACGCACGACAATTCGGCTTCACGCATCAACCTCAACAGTTCAAAAAATGAGTTTGAAGAGCTGACCCAGTGGACGCTCGAATTGTCTCGGCAAGCGAGTTCAGAAAACAACGGCGTCAACGAGCAAAACAACTCGTCTGCTGCAAGTGATGAAGCAGTCATCTCAGAGGGCATCCTCAAGAGAGCCGCTGAAGAAAACGAAAACGAAAAAGCTCTGCGCCTCGCACGTGAGTTGGCAGAAATTTCACCTGACGATGGTGATTTTGAAACACCTGCCTTTTTGCGCCGCAAGGACGAACCGTTGAACCGCGGACTCTAATCGAAGCCACGTCTGGCTAAAAAACCCGGGGGCATTCCTAAGAAACGCCCCCGGGTTTTTTTGTCTGCAATGAAAAACGATGAGCGCCTACCCCAAAACACCTTCGTCAGCATTTGTATTGCCGTAGACCTGATAAATTGACGGGAAGGATGAACCTCCAAAGGCATCACGCCCACGCTTCTTATTCGGTTGATCGGCAGCAGGAGTCTGTTCAAGAGTGCCCAAAAAGTACAGCCAGCTTGCTGCATCGGGAGAGGGAAAATTCACCGCGCCTGTTCGGTTTAGAACAGCTGGTGACAGTGTCCAGAACTGACGTTTGGCGGCATCCATGCGTAAATATCTATCCCACCGGCAAGACATCGTCAGAAGTCCCTGATCCAAAGTCGGAGTACGACTCTGAACACCCGCGGCAATTAGTTCGGGGGAAAGCTTCGACAAACCTGCTCGACCATCGTGACGGGGCTGAACGGGCCCATAAATAACATCCGAATCGACGGTACAGACCCAAGGGGCGGCCGTCTCGCGATCGATTTGTTCACCCGGACCCGGAATGGGGAGATTTAGAAAACTCAAAACTTCATGCGTGAGTTTTGCAACACTCGCCAATCGCGCAGCATGATTACGGCATTCTTTCGGCAGTAAATGCACGCCCAAGACTTTGCGTGGAACCAGACCTGGCTGACCTGTGGCGAGCTCCAACAGTTCAAACGTCGGAGCTGATTGAACGCAGTAGATCTCAGGACCATCGGTGTTCCAAAGAACCTCAAAAGCGCCCACAAGCCGCTGAAAAAAAACATTGAGCTCTGCTTTTTGATTGCGCGAAATTGTTTGCGCCGCCGGTGATGTTTCCCACTGCCCCAACCATGGTTTGGGCATCAAGATCAACGTGCGTCGGGCTAAGTTGAACGCTGGTCGAAGGTCTTGCATCAACTTCATTAAATTTTCAGCGAATAAAAATCCCCATAAATCCAAAACTAGCAATGCAGGCTCGCGTCGCTCTACAAGCTTTCGCTCGAGAGCATCGAAACTAAAGGCATCAACGCGGATCACTTCATCAAGATATGGCGATGAGAATTCCGTGGCTCGCACGCCCGGGTCCACCTGAATGCAAATCTGCAGCTTTCGTGTGCCATTGCTCAGTTCGTTAACAACCGATTCAACAACTTTCGGCAGCATTCGCCCCCAGAAGATAACTCTCATTCTGTCACCTCTGTTGGATGCTGCGTCTGAGCGGGTGAAAACAGCACGGACAACAAACTCTCAGCGGCACGCAACCAGCGGAAATCTTGTCCACCACCGCGTTGACAAATAAACGAACGAGGATGCACGGCTGTGTGCATTTCGTTCATAAAAACATCAAGTCCCGATTTATTTCGCAATACAGCGAGGATCGCTTCACGCCATGCAGACGGATCATCGGAATCAATGCCCTGCCAAAAGTGAGGATGGAACGAATGGCCGCGAAAATGGCCTTCGACTGCGGTTCCCGAACGAAAAACAACGGGCAATCCGGAAAGGGCAGCTTCAACAGGGGGAAAGCCGAAACCTTCAGCCTGACTCGGGTGCACAAGAATGTCGGCACACCGATAAAGCTGTGCCAGCATTTCATCTGGAAGAGATTCAATATTAACTACTAGACCATTGTTCGAGCGAGAAATGCGAAAGCCAGATTTTTGTTCCGACTTATTCGCTGCAGATAATTGCTTACCGCCAGATTTATTCAATCTGGATACACCGTCTTCATCACCACCGACTCGGATGAAGGTTACACCTTCAGAAAGATCACTATGCAACTGATGAACTACATCTTCGGCAAGATTCCAGCCTTTGTATTTCTGAGAGCGCCCCACTCCAACAACCCAACGCCGACGCACGAGAGCATCAAGCTCATCACCTGAAGGTTTTTGCATCTGGAATTCTGAGCCAGAGTCAGCCAAACCCGCATTTCCAGCAAACAAGATGTCGAGAAAAGCACGACGAGCGGAAATAAAATCAGCCACCGATCGATAACGTGGAAGAGCCCCAAAGATCGATTCAATTCCACTCGGCAGCACATGAATCGGCTGCGTACGTTTGGGCGAAAGTCGGCTCAATCTTTCTGCTGAGTCACCAGAAACCGTAAAAACGTAAGGCAACTTAGCAAGAGTACGACGCACAATCAGCAAAAATTGTGTTCTGAAAAGAAAACTCATCGAACGAGCGTGTTCAATTGGAATTGTGTCGTGGATGACCTGAACAACCCGAGGACGAAGTGCACGAGGCAGCAGAAATGCCGTAAAAACAGGTCGATCGAAATTACACGGTGCAATCCAAAAAAATTGCCCCCGAGACCATTTCAAAATCCATCTCAAAACACGACTGGACCACAAATATTGAGGTTTTTCCCACTGGGCGGGGAGAGCTCCCGGCCCCCCACTCCAAAACGAAACCAACGATGGATGCTCTTGAATCAGTTCAATGGCCCATTTGGGTGGTTCGGCCTTAGAAACCAACAGAACACGAACGTTTTCAGTGGTTGCATCATTGTTGCTGCGTCTTGCAGACAATGCCTCACTCAGTGCTCTTGAAAGTCCGATGACGAATCGTGCTAGACCTGAGTGCCCATCGGTGGATGCAGCTCGGATGTCAATGACCAGCCAAAAAGGCCGAACTTCATTGCTCGTCATAAATGAACTCCAAAACAAAAAACGGGGGGACTTTTGTATCCCCCCGAGTGTAGCACGATGTCGAAAAAAAATGAGTCCGATGTCAGCTCAGCGACCCGTTGAATGCAAAGTCGCTGCCTCAATACGAGCCAAAGCTCGCGTTTGAGCTGCAATAGCTTCATGCACTTCCTCAGGAGTCCCGTTGCTGCTGGCGCCTGTCGTCAGACGCTCGCGCGCGCGTTCGAGCGCGCGCTGAGCACGTCCCACATCAATGGACGCCGCATCTTCAGCAACATCTGCCAAAAGAGTCACATTTGATCCATCCACTTTGGCGATTCCTCCAGAAATCGTCAAAAAGGCAGTCGTATTGTTGGTCTCATAATAAACAAGACCGGTGCCCAAAGCGCAGACCAGATCGGCGTGTTCGGGCAAAATGCCAAGAACTCCCTGTGAACTTGGAAAATGCACAGACGAGCATCCGACGCTCTCGACGATCCGACGCGTTGGAGTCAGAACCGTCAGCTTCATCGGATATTGTTGCGTTGTTTGCATGACCTATCCTCTCAATGAGCTGCGCTTTATTGAGCAGCCAAGCGCTTTGCCTTCTCGACGGCCTCTTCGATCGTTCCAACCATGTGGAAAGCCGACTCAGGCAGGTGATCCCATTTACCTTCACAGATTTCTTTAAATCCACGGATGGTATCTTCAATTTGAACATAGCGACCAGCATTGCCCGTGAACTGTTCAGCCACGTGGAAGGGCTGCGACAAGGTATCGTGATAAGGACCTAACTGACCGTCGCAAAGTTATGAATTTTTTCAGACCA
>CAYWSV010000070.1:0-15676 GCA_964460155.1 uncultured Oligoflexia bacterium
CGCACGCTGTGTCCGTTCAACAATGCGACCAGTCTGCAGGTCACGGTGGCCGTGCTGTCGGGCGTGATCTGGGCGATGGAGAATCCGCGCCAAGGCATCGTCGAGCCCGACGAGATGGACTTCCGTCGCAATCTCGAGATTTGCATGCCCTAGTTGAAAGTTTGGCTCGGGAAGTCCGAGAAAAAAGATTTCAAAAACTGGCAGTGAAAAATAATTTAAACACAAAGGCCCAGAGTGCGGCTACGGGGATCATGCAAAAACTATAGATGAGAAGTTGGCGATATGAACGCTGTTGTTCGGAAGTGTCTTTAATTTGCGCAAGACACAAAGCTCCAAGCGTTGAAAGAGGGCTGGCATCCACAAGGTGTGACCCCGCCGCAACAGCAATAACGAGGGCTTGAGATACACCTGATTCAATTGTCTTTGAAACAGCGTCCACAATCGGCATAAAGACGGGAAGGGCGACACCCACGGAACTTGAAAATGCCGATAGCAATGCCGAACTTGCAGCAAATGCCGAGGGCATAAAAAGATCACGAATATTTCTTTCCACAAGGGAGGAAATAACGTCAGGCAATCCGAGTCGACTCAAAAGCTCGATGTAGGTGCTCATTCCGCACACGAGCAGAATAGTTGACCATGGGACAGCCCTTAAGCTGCGGTCCGCAGAAGCCTGACCCGAAATCAACATCACGGCGCTTCCCAACCATCCTATGAAACTCACATCACCCGCTCTGCGCAGAATAGAAAGGGCACTTTGTGGGACAATTTCGTTCCAGATTTCCAATCCAGCGATGCATCCTGTTACAAATAGAAGAGCAAGTGCAGCCGTCATGAATGCAGTCGTTTTTTGCGGGCGGGTAAGTTCTTGAAGCGGTATTGTGTGTTTTGAGTCTGGCGCATTGTCTGATTGCTGTGTGTTCGTGTTGATTGATTTTGATTGCTTGAGCCAAGAGCGACCACCAAGAATGAAAAAACTGATTGCAGTGGATGCAGAAATTGTGATGAACACCAACCAAAATATCCACCAGCGCATCGTATGAGAGTTCATTTTCGCAGAAAGTGCGCCGCTCTTTTGTATAAAGTCATTTGTGAAAATTCCTGGCAGTGTGAGTGGTGAAAATGATGCTGCGTTGGCACCCCCCACAAGCAAAAGTGTCATCAGAAATGGTGAAAGTTTGAGAGCTCCTGCCAGCGGAATAGCCAAGGGGGCAATCAGCGCTATTGCTGCAATATTCCCAAGCCCTATGGACGTGAGGGTTGCAACAAGAAAAAACAGGGCTGCCGGAACGAGGCGCGGAAACGGATGGATATATTTGAGAATCCTTTGAAGAAGTGCGTCTATCAAACCATTCGCATTTAGAGTCGAAAAAAACAGTGTCACACCTAGAAGTGTTAGAAAGAGGGAAGAAGGAAAAAGACTCGCAACGGAGCCGACTTGAGGTGTGGTGATTAGAGGCGCAACAAAAAGTGAGAGCACGAGAGCTGGAACTCCGGCATTCAAATTGGGTTTGAACACGGAGAGCAGCAAAATGCAGAGCAGCAGACACGAAAGAGTGATTAGCACGACGGCCTCATTCGAAGATTTCGATCTGTTTTGCGCCTTCTAGAGCACTGTTCAGGGCATCTTTTGAGGTATTTCCAGTGGCCAAAACAACACCCATGCGGCGACCCGCAGTTGCATTGGGTTTACCAAAGATCCGCACGTCGACGTTGGGCAATGTCAATGCGCGATCGAGACCCTTGTACTTGGGAGCGGCAAGGGCAGAACGTGCTTTCAGTGCAACACTCGCACCATCGGAATGGCGTGAAATTTGGGTGATGGGCAGCCCGAGTATCGCACGCGCATGAAGAGCAAATTCACTCCAATGTTGCGTCGCCAGAGTGACCATTCCCGTATCATGCGGTCTGGGACTCACCTCACTAAAGAGCACTCGGCCATCTTTGAGAAGAAAGAGTTCTACACCAAACAAACCATAGCCGCCGAGGGTATCTGTAACCTTTGCTGCAATTTTCTGAGAGAGCAGAATTTGCTCGGGGGTCATCGTGTGAGGTTGCCAGCTTTCAACATAGTCTCCATCGACTTGGCGATGACCGATGGGGTCACAGAAGTGAGTTCCGTTGCTCGCACGAACTGTTAGCAAAGTGATTTCGCTTTCGAACGAAATGAATTCTTCAACGATGACTCGTCCGGCGCCCGCGCGTCCGCCCTCTTGTGCGAACGTCCAGCAGGATTTTAATTGTTCCGGAGTGCGGACAATGCTTTGGCCTTTGCCACTGGAACTCATGATGGGCTTGACGACACAGGGGAACCCCAGCGTGTTGCAGGCCTCTGTGAATTCCTCAAAAGTATCCGCGAAAATATATTTCGCCGTGGGTAATTCAAGTTCTTCGGCTGCGAGTCTGCGGATACCCTCGCGATCCATCGTCAAGCGCGTTGCGCGCGCGGTAGGGACGATGTGCCAACCTTCAACTTCTAGCTTTTCAAGTTCTGCGGTCGCCAGAGCTTCAACCTCGGGAATAATAATATCTGGTTTCACATCCTCAACGGTCTTACGGAGGGCTTCTGGGTCGAGCATGTTGAACACTTTGGCATGGTGGGCAACCTGCATTGCCGGAGCGTTTTCGTATTTATCGCACGCGACAACTTCGATACCGAGTCGTGAGAGCTCCAAAGCAACTTCCTTACCCAGCTCCCCACTTCCCAAAAGAAGCGCCTTTTTTGAAGATGATTTATACGGTGTGCCAAGTTCAACCATGGTGTTGCTCCTTGTCTGAGAGCAGCCTTTGAAGACCGCAACTTCGTTCGGCGTATCACAGTCCACCCGAAAGAATCGAGTCGTGATGCGGATGAAAAAAAAAGAGCCGGGGCGACCCGGCTCTTTGCGATAACACCAGACAAAAGGAAATCAGGGGCGCTTTTCAAAGCTTTGGAGCATTGTTGAACCATTGCACTCAGGCGCGTTGGCGATTGACCTGATCATCATATCGTTTCCGCCCATGACGAAGCCCACTTTTTCGTAAACGGCAGCGTCCTCGGAGCCAAGGTTGCATGTTGTTGCACCGCCAGCATCCTGATAGGTGGCAGGTGCAACGGTGACACGCAAATAGCCTGGACCGTTAGAAGTGTAAGTTGCCTTTTGTTGCAGTGTGCACATCATGTCCGAGCCAGTGTTTTCGTCTTGCAATTTGACCCAGCGGAATTCTTCCATTCCTGACCGAGTGATCGTCAGAGTTACATAAAACTCATCCGACATACGCATTTGATTGATGCGTTGGAGTGCAGGCGTGATTGAGCCGTTGTCACAGAATACGCCCTGAAAATTCCAACTTCCCAGAAGCGGAGTCACGTCGAACGCAGCTCCACGATTGCCGCCGGTTGGTGTGTTGCCGCCCGTGGTTGGAGGGTTCGTGACAGGAACGTTGGGGGTGTTCCGGCCGGGAAATGTGGGCGGAGTTGTTGGGTTGCCAGCAATCGGTGTTCCGGTTGTTGGATTGTTACCGAGGTTGCCCGGAACGGGAGTGTCGCAGTTGTCTGCTGTGGGTGAAGGAAAGTCGCCGCCCGCGTTGGCAGGGGTGCCCGGAATAGCTGGAGTTTTGTTCGCCGGAGAGGACGTATTCGAACCCGGAATAACCACCGAATTCAATTTGGCAGCATTGTCTGCTGTTTTGCATTGTGCGTTGCCTTTGGAGTTTCCGCTCGAGGAGGTGCCACACGCGGATACGAGAAACAAAGTGCTTGCCAAAATTCCGGTTGAGATACGGTTCATACCGACTCCTGTTCAGACTGGGGTTTGTCCCTTCGCTACCAGAGTTTTGGGCGTTTGGCTAGAATTTTTATTCAGGAAAATCTGCAGGTATCATATCGAAATCACTCTTCGAAAGAGCTGGTCCTTCCGAATTATTCAGGAAGCTGGACGAGTCGGCTGCCCATGGCAATCAGCTGATTATTTAGATCGAAACCTTTAATCTGAAAAACCCGCGGACCGCCCGTCGAGATCACCTGTTTACTGGTGAGTTTTGGGCCGTTGCCTGCGAACAACGGTTTTTGTAATCGATCGATGTAAACTTCTATGCGGGATGCATTCTTTGCGCTGGCCTCCAAGACGAAGGCGCGTCCATCTTCATGTTTTGCTGTGAACGAGATCTGTCCAAACTCATTACCGGGAACAGGTCCAAATTTAGCGAGTGCTGCTGGATATTTATCGAGATGAACGAACTTGTATCCTTCTTTCTTCATTGTTGCGATGAGTCCCGGATACGTTCCTGTTCCAAGGAGCATCTGTCGTGTTTTCTCGTGAATATCGTGAGCGAGAATAATGATTCCGTGCTGTGGACCTTTATTGCGCACCTGCGCCATATAGTAGTCGCCACATTTTTCCGCCGTGAGTTTTTCGCAGATAGGCTCAACGTCACCGCTGACATCCCACAAAAATGGACCAATATATTTACTGAGTGATTTGTTGAGCTCGTTCAGACTTTTTACTTCTTCCGCTTCCTCTCGGCGGAAGAAATTTCCACCGGGAGCACGGAAGAAAAAAGGTTTGTTGGCTTTTTGAACGTAGCCTGCAATCATGTCGTCGGTCTTTTTAATTTCCATGTGCGCATATTCTGTCCCGTCGCAGGCAATGCAGGCAATTCCATTGTTCTTGCGTTTGTGATCCCATGAATGGTTTGAAATTATTGTTGCAGGCTGGCCTGTATGCGGTCCGGAGGTGAATTTCAGCTCAGCGATTTCTCTCGCCACCTGTGGATACTTTTGAATGTTTACACCAATCATGAAATAGGCGACCGGGACCTCGAGATCTCGAAGTTTTTTTGCCAGCGGCAGGGATTCCGGCTCTGGACCATCATCCAAAGTCAGAGCCACTTCCATCGGCTTGAGGCCAATTTGTGTTCCCGTTGTGAGAGATTTTTCAAATCCAAGAGCCTGTTCTGTGGCCATTTGAGAGTTGGGCTTTTTACACGCAGCAGTAGCGGTCGCAACAAGTACAAGCGGAAGTAATGAACAGCGCACGACAAAAGCTCCTTTTAAGACGGAATTAGTCTGTGTTCGGAACTTCTGGTGTTTGATCAGATGAGAAAAAACTGCACTGCGCCGGCGTGAGGATAGACCCGGTAAAAATGATCAGCGTCCGGCGCGCTGTTTAAGCCACTCGAGATCGCGTAAAACGTCTGTTTTTACGCGCGGACTGACACTGATATTCCGGTCTTCGAGGTAACTTAAAGAGTGAAAATCGAATCTCAGGTTGTTGAATTTATGGCAAGATGCACAGCTCGTGTTTGGTACAAGGGTTACAGCTCTGTCTGAGATGATATTTTTCTTCTGAGCCAATTCGCTCGGAGAAAGTAAAACGCGTTTACGAATTTCGGCTGCATCGGTAGCGTCCATCGTCTCTAGAGCCGTGTGAAGTGCCGGATCGTCGCGCATCTGTGAAGCTCGTGGTGCAGGACCAAAATCAAAAAGAACTCTTCCATCTTCAGCTGAATGCATTTTGATGCTCTGCTGAACCATGTTGCCGTTCTGTTTAAGAAATTGAACAAATATCCAATCGTCCGCCTGCGGTGGCTCCCGTCCTTCAGGAAGAGAGAAACTGGTCATTTCCTTAAGTGCTTTTCGCGGCGCAGATTCGGCAATAAAAGCCTTAAATTTTGAAACAAACTGGGCAGCCGATGCGGATTCATTGAATTCAGGACGCTCATCAAATGCGGTGTAGTTTTTATCTGAGAAATTTCCAGCCCTCAAAGCAACTGCCTTGGAAATCAATACGTCAGTAGTTTTGTCGCGCAGTTTGATGAACTCAGCGATTTCGTCGGAAGACAGGTGTTTGAGTGGTGCTGTTGGGTTGTCGTTGAGGTTTGCGCGAACTTTATTTAACAGTGTGTTCGCACGCTGTGCATCGGTCGGCGACAAAGCAAGAGCAGGGTTATAATCGTAGAGTGCGTGAATAGCGCGATCGTCTGCGAATGCGCTGAGGATTACTGCGTAGCGGCGAAAGTCTTTCAGGATTGGTTGCCACACCAAACGTACTTCGGGCCAGCACAGGATCTGAGTGTCGACTCCCGGTATCATGCCGAGAGGTGAGCACGGTGCAATGCGGGCGGATACGAGTGTCCAGTCGGCGTAAGAGTTCTCAGTCGCCACCGCATCGCCAACAGGTGTGTTGCGATAGGCATCTTCGACCTGAGTGAGCAGATCTCTTGGTAAAAAAGCTTCATTGAGTGGTGCGACAACGTCTGCTGCAGCGATGCGTAAACTTCGTTGTGCGGGCAAAATAATCGCCAGATCGGCGTTCATGACCTGCACCGGCGCCGTGTGCGCAGGGGTCGAGTTGAGCATCGGAATGAGCGCGAAAACGCTGAGCATGCCGGCAAGCTTCGGATGAGATTTTTTCAGAAATTGAGAGACGATAAACATCATTTTTAAACCCCATACGAAGGTCATTGTTTGGAGCTAACGAGACATGCTCTTGCTGGCAAGGATTATTTCTGAAGGGAGGCGTTTAGTTTGATTTTCTTCAATCGTTTCGCGAACTGCCACATGACTAGTTTATGGGCTTGAGCCTGAGTCACTAAGTAAATGGGCCAAGGGAGTGCAGGGTGGAAATCGAGCACGGCAGATAGGACGATTTCTTGTTCTTTGACGATTCGGAATTCAAGCCTCGAAGCTGGGTTCGAGTTTTTTTTGCGCAGAAGTCCTCCACGGACAAAGAAGAGTGCTCGTTCAGCATCGCTGCGCTCAGCGACGTAGCTAAGGATGAGCAGAGGCTGACTCCAGCCTCGCAGGTAGAACGACAACAACGAGTTGTTTTCTGAGTACTCGAGCCTCAAGAAGGGTTTTAAGAATGTCGGCAACCATCGAGCGTATTCGAATGCAATGTCGATAGCAGACCAACCCGTTGGCAACATTAAACGCTGAATAGAGACAACGGAATCATTGTTTTGCATAGGTTCAACCTGACTCGATGCCTGCGCAGCAATGACGAGCTTTATTGGTGGTAGCTCGGCCTGATGGAGTGCGGACGTCAGTCTGACTTTGGCGCGGGTGTGGGTAAATTCGGGAGCAGTTTTTCCGGGCAACATGTCAACCAGAAGGCTTTGAATGAGTGGTGAAACGAGTTCTTTTGGTGCACCAGTAATGAGTGAGACCCACAGTCGAGAAAGTTGCGGAGGGACTCCGATAAAGGGAATGAAAAAACGTCTGACGTTCAACTCCGAAGCTGAGCGCTGCATGAGTTCCCGATAACTGACGATTTCCGGACCGGCTAAATCATAGACCCCTGCCGGCACTTGTTCGTCCTGCAGGGCTGCAACCAATGCATCTGCAGTGTCAGACAATGCAAGGGGCGAACTGAGTTTGCGCGTCCACGAAGGACAAATCAATATCGGAAGACGTTGAATGAGTTTGACTAAAATGAGGGACGAAGAGCCTCCAGCTCCCAGAATGAGACCCGCGCGAAGAGCAACAAGATTTTGCATGCGTGACTTCAATACATGCTCGACCTCGAGTCGGCTGCGCAAATGAGCGGATGTTTTTCCCGACGCGGGCTGGATTCCACCCAAGTATATGATTCGATGAACACCCGCGGTTTTGGCAGCGCGCGAAAAATTGTCTGCGATGAGGAGATCGAGGTCATCATATTGACCTTGAGTCAGTCGGGCAGCCGGAGACATGCTGTGGACAAGGAAGTAGGCAGCCTGAGCGCCCGCCAATGCGGTCTCAGTTTGTTTGAGAGAAAAAAGGTTGCACTGCAGCCAGTATATTCCCGCTTCTTTATGATTGGGGAGTTCTGTTGACGCAAATTGGGAACGTGTCAGTGCAATAACTTGATGGGTGCTGGACAGGCGCCGCAGCAATTCCATTCCAATAAATCCGGAAGCTCCGGAAATAACAACTCGGCTCTGTCCAGAAGTTGTCACGCGCAAACTGACCTTTCGCAAAAAATTAAGCTTGAATAATAAGTTACTCTACGAGTGATACGAAAACAACTGAGGAGTGGAATGAAGTCAGCTCCGAAGATTTATCACTGGCCAACTTCAAAGTCTGGAGCAGTAAGGTAGATCATGCGTCCAGAGTAAAATTTTGTGCATCCAGATTGAGTGATGTTTTGCGAGAGTACAGCGCGTGATTCACCTGAACCCGTGGGGACTGGATTCGAAACAACGCAAAGAGTTTGACCGTTTGCCAGTTCGCATTTCAGAGATTCATCTGTAATGAGTGAGCTTTCCTTATCAATTAATTTGATCACTGTTCCCCAAACACGTGACTTGGATTGTGCAACAAGCCGAACCCCCATACAGGCATCATCTGTCTCTGCCAGAGGTGGCGGCGGAATCGGAGGAACTTTTTCTTCCTTCGCTGGCGATGAATGCGACGTCTGAGTGGGGTCATTGTTATTTAGATTGCTGTCTGGTGCAATGAAGTCATTGGAATCGGTATTCTCGAATTCCGAATCATATGAAACAGGAAGTGGTTTTTTTGCTGCAAGTGAAACCTTTTTTTGTTTCGGTTTTGATTCTTGCGTGTATCTTGAATTTTTGCGTGAATTTTTATCCGTGTCGGATGGTTTCTTGTTCCTTCCTTTAGGAAGTTCAGTTGGAATTGTTGGCTCGGGAAGTGGTGTAACAACGGTAGCATGCTCTAACGGGATTTCAGGAAGCAGCGGGACTACTTTTGCAGGTTCAATGTGAACATCGCGCGCCAAATCTGCAACGCGTGCTGGAGCTGGCAGCGGAAGTTCAAGTGCAGAGTCGTATGATTTGTTCTGTTCCCCTGCAAGTGAGGGATCAACGGTCGAGAATTTTTTGGTTTTGAGAGTCGTGTTAAGCCAAAGTGTATGAAGTGATGTTGCGGCATATCTGAATTTATTTTTATCGCAGAAACCTGCCCCTGAGCTTGCAGTTCCGACAAGAAAGAGCTCGTTGTCTTTCTCGAAAAACACGGGTCCACCTGATTGACCATCACAAGGATTACGGCCGGAGCTGTCGTCGATGTTGAGAGTTGCCTTTGGTGCTTCAGTCGTCGGTAATAAGGGCATTGGCGCTATTTCAAAGCCCTGAAATTGAACATGAGACTGCTCAAGTTTGAGCATAGGAGCAGGCTTTTCTTTCTGAACAAAAAGCCCCGTCAAAAGGCTCACAAAGTCTTCTTTCTCTGCCGGCGGTTCCACACGTTTGTAGCTGGCAAGCATCAACCTCGAGCCTTCTGCCAGTTTGGAAATATCGAGGATTCGGCTCGGTTGAATGGCCGAAGGCAGTGCGCATTTGAATTCAACGATCGCGACGTCTACAGCAGCCTGTAACGTAGTTTGCTGCCCGCTTAACGAACGGAATTCTGGATGTTGAGTGACGTCGGAAACTCGATACGATTTGACCACATTGCCTTTTCCATCAACCATCTCGACCACGTGCATGGCGTTGGAAGGAATGTTGTCGAAGCAATTGGCTGCCGTTAATGCGACACAGTAGTTGAGCGAAGGTTCGGGTGTATGAACAAGCACGGCTGAACATGTTGAATTGAAGGTGTCTGTGTTGCGGGTGTAGCTCGTGCTAATTTGAAGGATCCCTCGCGAGAGAATGCGGGTGTCTGTGGGGGATAATGAAATTGCAGGCAAGGTTGTGGCCTCTCGGGAGACAAAACTGCAACCCGAAAGCGCGAGGCACACGAGAATCCTGTCCAGCCAAAATTTCATTTCGCGCAAACCCCTCCACCGTGCGCTCGTCCGTTGGGGGTAGGGTTCGGAAGAATTTTGGCCTATATTAGTATGGGGTTTTTTGACTTGGTTTAAGATACTGAAATGTGGGTGTTTTTGTGTGCAGTGTGATTACTTTAAAAGCCAAACCCGGCGAGCTTAGTCGGTATTTTGCTCAATTGAGTGACCCAGAGTCTGTCGATGCGCAAGGGATCGATCAACGAGCGCACGGGTACCTCAAGAAAGAAACAGCTCCGGTCATCTTACTGGGGCCAGAGGGCCGGCCAACGGTGAGCCAAAAGTATTTTTCACTGTGTCCGTCGTGGTCGAAATCGTGGCCTTTTGAATTTGAAACATACAATGCCCGATTGAGTCGACCGAAGATGGTTCGTGATTCATCGGGTAAAAAAAACCGTCTTCTGACCTCGCCAGATGGGCAGATTATTGAAGAATATATTTATTCCGTGCCAAGTTTTCGTGACGCTTTTAATGCGGGTCAAACTTGCCTTGTTCCTCTGTCGGGAGCTGTTGAGTCTTGTTATTTTGGTGAAAGCGCAGGGCACATCGTGCGATTCGCGCCGCAGAACGAACCGTTGCTTTTTGTTTTGGGTCTCTGGAATGACTGGGTGAATTCTGAAAGCGGAGAAATCTTTCCAACCTTTACTTTGTTGACAGACGCTCCGGATGAGTTTGTCTTTCGACATGGGCATGATCGTGGCGTGATTGTTATTCAGTCGTCCGAATGGCAAGACTGGCTGGGTCAACGTCCCATGTCAGGCAAAGAGCGATTGAAGTTCATCAGAGAAAAACGCATTCAGCCGGCATGGCGCACTGAAGTAGAACGCGCATTGAAATCGGGTTGGGTGCGCAGAGCACCCAGTCAGTCCGAAATCAGCGATATGCGCGTCTGGAGACCCTAGGGCTTCGAGTTCTCAACGGCCCTTCATCTCTGCTTTGATTTTTGCAAATCTTCCGCCTTGATAGTCTGCAAAAGCTTGTTCAATTTCTGCTCGAGTGTTCATAACAAACGGGCCATATTGAACAATGGGTTCATTCAGCGGGCGTCCAGAGACGAGAAGAAGCCGTGCCCCCGAGTTTCCACCTTGAAGAGAAACAGTTGTACCGCTGCTCAAAAGAGAAAGACTATGCTTGGGAATTTGGAGATCCCGAGTTTTCGCATCGCCCTCGAAAACATATAGAAAAGCATTGTGGTCATCGGGAAGTTGGGTTGTGAATTCAGTTTGTGGATCGAGCTTGATGTCGAGGTAAGTGACCTGTGTGTTTGGATCCTGAATCACTCCCCTTTGTCCGCCGTAGGATTCTGCAAGCACGCGCACGCATGCTCCAGAAGTCCGGACCTCAGGAATCGCTTCGGGTGAAAATTCCTGATATTCGGGCGGAGTCATTTTCTCTCGGGCTGGGAGATTGATCCACAATTGAAAACCACGCATGAGTCCTTGTGATTGTTGGGGCATTTCTGAGTGGATGACTCCACTGGCAGCCTTCATCCATTGAGCACCCCCGGCACGCAGATCGCCCTTGTTGCCCATACTGTCCTGATGGAGCATGTGGCCATCAAGCATATACGTAAAGGTAATAAATCCTCTGTGAGGATGATCCGGAAAGCCGGCGATATATTCGTTGGGATTATCGCTGCCAAAATGATCGAGCATGAGAAAAGGGTCGAGGTGCCGGAGTGCCTGAGTGCCGAGCGTGCGGTGAACAGTCACACCTGCGCCTTCGGAAACGGCCTGAGCCTGAATGTTGCGAATGACAGATCTAAGAGTCATGTGCAGCCTCCTAACCTGCAGTGTACAATCGAGACACGTCTTGGAATGTACTCTGCGGGTGTCATGATGAAAAGAGTCCTGTATTGGTTTCGAAATGATCTACGGTTAAACGATAATCCTGCGCTGAGCGCAGCGATTGATTCAGCCAACAGTATAGCATTTGTCTATGTCCATGATCCAAGATTGTCGCAAAAAACTTGTGCAGGGATTCCCCGGCTTGGTTGGCATCGACGCAGATTTCTTCGTGAATCCCTCGAAAACCTGCGCGCCTCTTTAACCAAGCAGGGATATTCGCTGCTCGAAATTCATGGGTATCCGGAGGATATTCTACCAAAAATCATTAAAGATAATCGGATTCAACGGCTGTGTTTCTCCAGAGAGTGTGGTCCCGAGGAACGATCGTTGGAAAACCACCTGATTTTTGCGGGAGAACAGCTGGGTTTTGAAATTGGGTCAGAGTGGACGCAATTCCTTATTGGACCAGATGCGCTCCCTTTTAATCTCTCTGATCTGCCAAACAAGTTTACTGATTTCAGATTAAGAATAGAGAGTTTTGGATTAGACAAAATCATTCCCGCTAAGGCGTCCAAGCCGACTCAGGACTGCAAACCTGAAGCGCTTAAACTAGGGCAAAATTCTGGAATACCTTTGGCAGATTTGGCACACACAGTATCTGCAGCATTCCCTGAATTCGTTCCCGATGAAACGATTCCCAATAAACACGAGCAAGAGATTTTAAATAGGATTTTAAAACCCAACGTCCCTCAGGAGAAGTTCAATATCTTGCGCGGAGGAGAGGAAAATGCACGATTGCATTTGACATCTTACCTTTTTGAAAAGCGCAATATTGCGCATTACAACTCGACGAGGAATGGGCTCTTGCATGCCAGTGATTCAACGTTGTTCTCTCCGTGGCTTGCAAACGGCTGTCTATCGGCAACCGAGATCTTCAGACAAGTCAGGCGATATGAAGAGATATATGGCGCCGATAAAAATTCATATTGGGTCATTTTTGAATTGCTCTGGCGTGAATTTTTTAAGTTACATTTGGTTCGCACAGGGCCACGTTTTTTCTTTCCGGAGGGGCTCTTTCAAAAAGGGCAAGGCGAGGGCGTAGATTTGTCGGATACAGAAAAGCAATCGCGTCTTGATCTCTTGCTGTCTTGTTCGACCGATGATGCATTTATTAATGCCAATATGCGCGAGCTCATTCAGACAGGCTTTATGTCGAACCGTGGACGACAAAATGTTGCAAGTTATTTGATTTATGATTTGCAAATTCCATGGACCGATGGTGCATGGATGTTTGAATCGTTTTTAATTGATTATGACGTTGCCAGCAATTGGGGGAATTGGGCGTATATTGCAGGTGTAAGTTTCGATCCGCGCGGAGGTCGAAAATTCAATACTGTGAAGCAACGTCAGGACTATGATCCTGATGGGGCATATGTTGCGGCCTGGATACCTTGAACGAATGAAAATAACTTCAAAATCTATGAATGGTCAGCTCATTCTCACAGCCATAGTCAACCCCTCGCCTGTAGGCCAAATTGTTGCACGCCAATGCGGACTGCTTGCGACTCGCTGATTGAATGCCCGGACGCTTTCGGCGTCAACACGCTGAGCCTCAGTATCGAATTCCTTTTGGAGAACGAGTCCCCATGCGAAGGTGTTGTCTGCGATAAGGGTTCCGCCAATGCGCAGGTTCTTTTCCGCCCATGAGAGATAGTGCGGATAATTCGACTTATCAGCATCAATAAAAATTGCATCAAAAGGCCCCAAAGGCTCTATTTTTGCGAGGTTGTCGAGCGCTGGACCCTGATGGATTGTGATTTTGTCTGCGACATTGTTTTTTGCGAAAGTCTCTGCACAAACGCGCGCGTTTTTTTCATAAAACTCGAAGGTATGAAGGTGGCCGTCTTCGGGCAGTGCCCGGGCAATGCATACGCCGGAGTACCCAGCAAGGGAACCAATCTCGACGACTTTCTTCGCACCAATCGCACGGATGAGAATTTCAAGATGCAAACCATCCATTGCACCCACGTGAATATTTGGAAGCTTTTCACGCGCAGCACGTTCACGAATTTCTCGAGTGTTTTCGCTCTCGGGCTGGAAACACTCATAAACATAATCGGTGAGCAGTGGATTCGTGCATGCAAATGACTTGATGGGTGGGGACATGGGCGTCTCCAAAAATATGAGAAGAGGCAAAGACTCAGTCATTGAATTTGACTCAGGGTTTGTCTTTCGTCCAGTATCCGAGCCGAAAGAACAATAAGTTTGGAAATACTTTGTTACGTTGTGAATCGTCTGTCTGGTCGTTGAACAAAAAGGAGGACTGTCGATGCATAAATTGTATATGAGTTCCGTTTTGGTCAGTGCTTTTGCGCTTGCTGCTGCTCAATCCCATGAGGCATTTGCAGAATGCAAGGACCTTGTTCTTCGTATGCAGGATTCGAGCGGGAAGACAGCCGGACGTGAGATAACCATGTTCCTGAACTGTCATGAAGGTTCATATCAGATTCCGTCATCGACAACGATCAATGTGTTTGAGTGGAAAGAGGGCCGGTTGTGCCATGGTCACCGCGTGTGCGGAAATGCCCGCTACTGGAATGGTCATTTTGGTGTCGCTGGTGTGTGGGCGTGGGGAAATTCATTGACGGATTTCACATCGAGTACACATAAGATCAATCACTTTAAGAAACTTGCAGACGGTTCTCCCGGCGGACGCGGTGGTGATGCGGTAGCCGTTTCTAACTCATCAGTATCAAACGCGAACTATTGTGTTAACTCCGTCGATCAAGACGTCAACGTCTTTAAGCTGACGTCAAACTCGATTCGGAACAACAATGGTCCTGTTTCGGCAGATGGTTCAGCAGCAGGCAATGGTGGAGATGCTTCATTGTCGCAGATTGCATCTGCATCGACAGATCAGGATGCATTATGCTTCGACAAGCTTCAGTTAAATGCTGCTTGGAATAATCGTAATATTAGAATTTATGGTCAGGATTATCCAAACATGTCCGATGCCGTTGGCGGGATTGTTGGGCCACAGGTCCGCGACCAATTGCAGGATGAGCTCGGCAAGGGCGGACGTTGGTTCTGTTTGCAGCGTTCTGACATTGCCCAAAACCAACGAGGAAGCGCGACAGGCGGGCAAGGGCCGGTTGCCAATGGTGGCGCGGCCATCGGTGGATATAATTATTCACCGCTTACGGATATCCTTCAGGCCGGAAATTTGAAGTCCACGCAAACGTGTGCACGTGATGTGGCCGATCAGATTTCAGCACCCTCGGGCTCAGTCGCTGTGGGTGGTAATGGTGGCAATGGTTACTCGCCCATTGTTGGACCGGGTTCATTCTTGCAGGAAACCACACGTGGATGGCCGCAAAACAACTCGGTTTTGGACAAATTGAGCGCTATTGCACGCCCATCCGTCAAGAAAGCTGTTTCTGACGCGTTACAAGATAATCGGCGATTTGCCTGAGCCTCTCGTTTTCATAGTTAGGCTCAGGCTTCGCTTTATCGTAACAGACGTGGAAATGAACGATGTGTTCCGAATGTAGAGTTTTTTTGATGTACTCGTACTCATCGACGAATCTGAGGTCATCAATAACGACCGTGTCGTGTTTCTCATGGTCGCGTGCATAGATCAGCACGTCGACCATGTTTCTTGCCCAAATTAACGGATCTTTTTGTTTTGCACCCCGACCATGTTCATCTAAATGTTGAAGAACTGTCTTGCGGGTGTTTCGAACCATCGTCTTTAATTTGTATTCAGGCTCTCGATTATACCAGTCGTATTCGGGGAACTTTTTTTGAAGTTCCGCGCGAATGAGATTGGCGATCGAAAAGATTTGGGATTTGTTGTCTGTCATCTTGAGAGCAAGAAAGGTTCTTCCGGCTCCCTGACCGTCTCCGGAAATCATGATCACTTTCATGAGCTCCACTCCGCAACGTGCATGTATTGAACGTAGATTTGATTTTTACACAGAAATTATACATTAAAAATATGTTTTAGGTAAAGCGACTGTGTCTTCGATTTCGTCGGGAAATTTGGGGGAATCGTCTCGTGTTGCGCTCTGTATTACCGACGCATACCAGCAACCAGTGGCCTGAGAACAAAAGGTGCCAAGAGCGTAAGCGAGCAAATGGAGACTATCAAGAGTGGGCTCGAATTCGAAAGCATCAAGA
>CAYWSV010000070.1:15686-16114 GCA_964460155.1 uncultured Oligoflexia bacterium
GTTACGCTCTGTTCAGTCTGTTGATAGCAGTAACGTCTTTTTTCGTTGCGTTGAAGAAGCCAATGAAGCGATCATGCTAACCGATACTTCAGGCGCTCTGGTGTACGTTAATCCAGCGTGGAGCAAGGTCTACGAGTACACGACAGAAGAGGCTCTCGGACAAAAGCCGAGCTTGCTGCATTCCGGACTTCATGATGGTCAGTTTTATGTGGCTATGTGGAAATCGATTCTTGAGAAGAATTTATGGAAAGGCACGGTTGTCAACAAGACCAAGTCTGGTCGTTACATTCCCGTGTCTCTGAGTATTACTCCATTTCGGAATGGAGATAATTCGGTCGCTGGTTACATGGGTATTGCGCTTGATATCTCTGAAATTAGGCAGATGCAGACAAAATTGCTGCAGCAAGAACGGCTCGCGAGCATTGGGC
>CAYWSV010000071.1:0-3373 GCA_964460155.1 uncultured Oligoflexia bacterium
CTCTCCAATGCTGTCCCACTTGTTCCTTTGAGTTGGGTTTTTTTACGGATGACTCCGTATGCGCTGAATGTTCCCGCAAGTGACAATGCAATCCAAGGGAGTTTGCCGCCGGCGAGTGTCATAAGCAGAACGCCCAAACAGGCAAACCCAAACGCCGTCCATTGCAGCCGTCTGAGTGTCTCGTGAAAAAAAATTGAACCAATTAAGACATTCAGAATCGGATTGATAAAGTAACCTAAACTGGATTCAAGAGCGTGCCCCGAATTCACTGCATAAATATACAACCCCCAGTTTATTCCTATAGCCAATGCACTGGGTATGCTTTTTTTGATGGAGTCGAAGTCGCGTGCAAAATTGACCCAGCTACGCAGATTTTTGCGGACGCTGAAGATGATGAAAAAAAACACAACCGACCAAAGTATCCGATGAGCCAGAATTTGTAGCGGTGGAATATGTTTGAGTTCCCTCCAAAAAAGAGGGACAAATCCCCATGTGGCATAAGCACCAATAGCGTAAAGTGCACCGGACTGATGTCCTTCAGGTGCAGATGATTGGTTCATCAAACTGCCCGTGTATCAGCGGAGGATTTGAAGATGTCGGGTGATTCGTTGAGCAGTTCTGCAATGAACCATGCATCTGAGCTGCAGGTTGTAGACTGTCCGCCTCGGGCTAGAGTTCTTGATAATTTATTTCCAAGTTTTTCACATTCTGCACGGTAAGTTGTGTATTTTCCGCCGTAAATTGAAAACAGATTTGGAAGTGTTTCATCGATGATTGTTTCACGCGATAGTGCCGAAATGTTCAGCCCCTCTGAAGATTGCAGATAGGCAGGAGAGGAAAATGGATTTTCGACCCACTCCGATCGCGCAGGAAGATCTTTGAGGATTTTTTCACGTTCAAGAATCGGCATTGTGCGCACACCTGCGAATGTTTCAGCAATGTGCTCTGACCGAATATCGATGTCCAGATTCAGTGTCGCAGCTTCCAAGAGATACGAAATTTCTTCGGGGCTGGGTTTAAGACCTCGGGGTTCGCGCGCAGGGAGAACGGATTCCGTTGTTCCAAGCAGCCATTGTCCATTCCACGGGATAAAAAATACAACTCGTTTGTCTTTGTTTTGTAATAGACAGGCTGCGGACTCTTCCGTTTTGGCCAGAGGAACAGCTGATTTTTTGAAGAGAATATGACTTCCCTGATTCAGCAAGCAGCGAATATGGGGTGTGATGCCCCAGCGAATCAGATTGGCGTTGTTCCACGCACCTGCAGCGTTAACAATGCAGCGTGTTGTGACTTCACGTTCTCCCTCTGAATTACGGATAATTGCCCGATACCCTTGATTCGAGCCAAGCGGTTCGATCTTTTTGACTGTTGCATTTTCTTCGTAGCTTGCTCCAAGCTTGCGAGCTGCTGCGGCGGCCACACGTACGATGACGTCGTCGAGCATTTGCGCGTCATAATAGAGAAACGCCCCGTTGGTTTGTTCGAGCATCTGCGAACGTTTTAGGTACGGTGCAGCTTGAAACATTTCTTCAGAAGACAGCCTGCGCGAGGTTGGTAATCCGCCATTGCCAGCCATACTGTCGTAAATAAACAAGCCGGCGCGCAGCATCCATGCGGGTCTGTCGCCTTTAAAAACAGGCAGTACAAAGGGTAGGGGTTGGACCAAGCCTTTGAGAACTCGCAAGAGGAGGGCGCGTTCAGACAATGCTTCGTGCACAAGAGGCCATTGGCCCAGATGTTCCAGATATCTTAATCCGCCATGAACAAGCTTTGTCGATCGGCTGGATGTTCCGCTGGAGAGAGATTTTTCCTCGACCAAATGAACGCCGCCGATGCGCCGAGAGGCAAGATCGTGAAGAAGTCCGACGCCGTGACAACCGCCGCCGATGATGAGTACCTCTAGATCCGTCATCGTAGAACCTCACTGGAAGACCGCGATCCGACATTCGGATCTGTGCATCGTTCTGCTCCAGAAAAGTAACACGAAAACGCCAAGTCCGAAGGTCAAATTCAAGTCAGGAAAGAAGATTGGCGGAGGTTTTGCGCAAGGCCAATGCAGCATCGGCAATCGTACGGGCGGCAGTCTGCATTTCAGCTTCCGTGTTGGTCAGGCCAATCGAGACTCGAAAGCTCGCCAGCGCAACGTCTTCTTCTTGTCCCATAGCCTTCAGAACGTGGCTTGTGGTGGCCTGTAGCGTGCGGCAAGCGCTGCCCGAACTCACACACACGTGTTTCATGTTTTCGATAAGCTTCATCGCATTGACACCTGAAATATGCAGCATGAGGATTCCTGCTGCTTTGGGGCAATTTTCGCCGGCACGAACAAAGTCAATATGACCAGCAAGAGTCGACAGAAAAATTGATTCCAGATGCGATAAATAATGAAGTCGCTCGCTACGCTCAGCAACCTGTAGTCGCACAGCCTCTGCAAATCCAACGATGGCGGCTAGATGAGGAGTGCCCGAGCGCAGACCTGCCTCGTGTCCTCCACCGGTGAGTTGAGCGCGAATACGAATGCGTGGCGTCCGTTTGCGCACAATCAATGCGGCTGCACCCCGGCCTGCATATATTTTTGCACCCGAAAGAGTCGCTGTGTCGAAATTGCATGAGCTCGTGTGAAAGGAGCTGCGCGCAAAGCCCTGTACGGCATCGACATGAACAAGAGCACCCATTTGGTGGGCAAGAGTGATGACTTTTTGTAGTTGTTGTTGATGGATTCCTGTTTCGTTATTGACGTCCATGACACAGACGCACAGTGTTTTTTCATCAATCAACGATTCTGCTGCCGAGAGAACAATTTGCCCCATGGAGTCAACAGGCAGAAGAATAACTTCAATCCCACGATCAGAGAGATCTTGAGCTGTCGAGAGAATTGAAGAGTGCTCAGTTGATGCAACAATGATTTTGTTGCGCTTGCGTAGCGGGTGTTCAACCAGACCACGCAAAAGAAGATTGTTGGCTTCAGTTGCAGACGAACAAAAAATAATTTCGTCGAAATCAGCTCCAATGGCGTCGGCAACTGTCTGGCGTGCCTGAGCCAATCCGTATTCCGCAATTTCTCCCATCGGGTGCAGACGATTTGCGGGATTTCCATAGTAGTGAGTCATCCATGGCATCATTTTCGCAAGAACACGTGTGTCGACTGGCGTTGCTGCAGCATGGTCGAGGTAAATAAGATCTTGCGGAAGGCTGACTCCACCGAACGACGGCGTCTCAAGTGGTATTTGTGCCGACAGAGTTGTTTTAAAATACTGTGTATATGGAGAATGGTCTGACAACTGGGCGTGAGATGAACTCATGGTTTTCTCGCTCCGAAATTCGATGGGCTGCGACGCACGAGCCAAACACAAAAAGCTCGGTCAGTCATGACCGA
>CAYWSV010000071.1:3383-11094 GCA_964460155.1 uncultured Oligoflexia bacterium
AATCGGAAAGATGCTTCTTAGCGCAGAGCGGCGACGAGGTCAGTCTTGAGGTAGCGCTGAGCTACGAAACGACCTTTGTAGAAACCGCAGCTTTCGCACACAGAGTGTGGCAAACGAGGCGCACCGCAGTTGGAGCACTTCGAGAAATTCAGAGCGGTCAGCGCGTCATGAGCGCGGCGCATATTACGAACAGACTTGGACATACGTTTCTTTGGCACTGCCATGATACAACCTCGAATTCTTTAAGGGGCGTCTTACGTCGTTTCCCACAAAGCGGAAAACCAATACCCGACGCGCCCGGAGCGTTTCTGAGCTAGGGGGTGATAGACGAAGAGAATTGAGGTGTCAACCTCTTCTTAGGGTCGGTTATTACCGGACGTTAAGCTCGAGAGTCACGGGTGAACCGTTACGCAAAACATTGACCTGAACTCTGTTTTCCTCACGCAGTCCGTTGAGGAATTGAATGGTTCGCGCCACATTGTTGAGCGGAATGCCATTAATTTCGCGGACCACGTCCCCGTCCTGAAGGCCAAGTTTGTGGAAAATCGAGTTCTGGTCGAACTGAAAGATGCGAAATCCTGTAATTTCACCATTGATAACCACAGGCTCGCTGGAGGCCTGCATGAGAATGTTGGGCAACTCTTCGCGAATCAGACGGTCGCGATATCGGCCATCCACATCAATACGAGTTCCTATGCGCTGAAAACCTTCCTCGGCATAGCGGTCCGCTGCCGAGACAATGACTTTGGGTTGTTTGGGTGCCTGACTGACAGACATCCCTCCTAATTTGTTGGAAATCATGGTCATTTGGCCATCATTCTCAACCAGAATCATCTGCGCGCGGTCAACACTCAAAAGTGTTCCCATCTTGTAGACGTCCTCGCCGGTTTTGAAGGCTTTGATTTCTGATGTGTTGCGGTTTTTGACCAGTGCCACGCCACCACGTGCACTCACAATGGCTCCTACGAGCTGCAATGATCTGCTTGCGTTGCCCTCGGCTCGAAGAACGAAGCCCGAGCTGACCAACAGCACGCAAAGGACAGCCGGCAGCAGCTGCTGTGGGCGTAAATGTCCATGGTATATGCCTTCTTTTCGGCTCATCAGCCTGTCTTTCTCCTACGGACGTCCAAGGCTTTAAGCGGACCCCTTCCTGTGAGTCTAATAGATAGGACGGATCCGCCCAAGCAGGCTGGCGTGTCTTTGACTCACACGGAAGAGCAAAACGAGTACGGGACATATATCTGAAATTTCTGGCAGTATCAGACAGGAGCAGAGTAGAGGACTGCGGGGAGGGCTTCGCCATGATTCAGGCATCCGAACATTCGGCTTGGGTGGAGCTGAACGCTCCAGCTTTGCGTAATAATATATCTATTTTCAGAAAGATTCTTGCTCACGCAGGATCGTCGTCAAGTCACTCCTCGGGTTCAAGGCTTGGCGTTGTTCTGAAATCCAATGCCTACGGGCATGGGTTATTTGAAATTCTTTCTGTCGTTCATCCGCTCGTGGACATTATTCATCTCATATCGCCTCGGGATGCGCTGGACATCAGAAGAATGGAACAGCAGCACGGCTGGCCTCAGCGCCGTATTTTGGTCATCGGCGCTACAGACCCACAAGAATATGTTGAGCTTGCCGAGAATAATATTGAGGTGACGCTTGGAGATCATAGCGTCCTTCCCGCCGCCGCTGCGCTTTCTGCCAAAGGGCTGCGCGCAAAAGCTCATGTTCATATTGAAACAGGCTTGTCGCGCGAAGGTTTTTTTCCCGCAGACATACCGAATCGTCTTGCGTTTTTGGCCGAGGACAATTGTCCCTTCGAAATTCTCGGCGTGTTATCCCATTTTGCCAACACCGAAGACGTCACCGAACAGCAATATGCTCAAGAGCAGCTGACGCAGTTCGATGCGGGTGTTCAGGCGTTGGAAACTCTGCTTTCAAAAAAATCACCGCAAATCGAAAAGCACATCGCCGCCAGTGCGCCAACGCTTGTTTTGCCTCAGGCCCGTTGTGATTCTGTGCGCGTTGGTATTGCTGTTTATGGTTTCTGGCCATCAGCTGAGACCCGCTTGTCAGCGCGTATTGTTCTTCCCGAACTGCCCAAGCTCATGCCTGTACTGAGCTGGAAAGTCCGTTCCCAAATTGTCAAACAGCTCGCTGCTGGAGCCTATGTTGGCTATGGGTGCACCTACCGGTGCGAACGCAACACGCGCATAGCTGTTTTTCCTGTGGGCTATTTTGATGGCTATCCGCGTCTTCTCTCGGGGAGAGCGCACGTTCTTGTGAATGGTCATCGGGCTCCGGTTCTTGGTCGCGTTATGATGAATCATATCGTAGTTGACGTGACCGGAATCGCGAGTGATGACAGTCCGGTTGTGGCGACCCTTTTGGGTACCGACGGCAAGGAAACCGTCAGTGCCGAAATGTTAGCCGGTTGGGCGCAAACGATTCACTATGAAATTGTTACGCGTATTAATCCTTTGCTGAAAAGAATTGTCGTTGGTCTATGAAACTCAGTGACTTTGGCTTTGAATATCCCGAAGAGCTCGTGGCTCAGTCGCCTTTGGCCGAGCGCGATCAGTCTCGTCTGCTGGTGTGGAACGGTCGCACTCAGGCCTGTAACGATTCTGCATTTGTCCGGATTGCCGATGAGCTGCGTGCAAGTCTGAATCCCGACTCTTCGAAGCCAATTTTGCTGATTGTCAACGATTCAAAAGTTTATCCCGCACGCGTGCGCGTCCATAAGGAATCGGGAGCGCGAGGAGAGGTTTTTATTCTCTCGCCCGATCGTGAATCGGGGATTTCTTGTCTTCTGCGACCCTTAAAAAAAATGCGCGTCGGTGATGTTCTGGTCGGCGAACAGAGCGGGCAAGCTGTGTTCAAAGTCACTGACGTAGAGCCGCCGAGGGTTGAAAATATATCAGGGCTTCCGCTGCGAGAGTTGCTGAATAGGGAGGGCGAAATGCCACTTCCACCCTACATTGTGCGCGATCCCGCAAAAGTGTCCGACCCTTCTGTTTCAGCAATGGACCGTCTCAGATACCAGACGGTTTATGCGCGCGACACAGGAAGTGCAGCTGCACCCACGGCTGGACTGCATTTCACACCTGCTGTGTTGGGTGACTGTGCCGAAAAAAATATCGTCGTTGCCGGAGTCACATTGCATGTGGGCTTGGGAACTTTTCAACCCGTGACAGCTGATAAAATCGACGAGCATCAAATGCACAAAGAATGGTGCACGATACCTCGCTCAACAATGACTCAATTGATCGAGCATATGGAAAACAAATGGCCGATTGTTTTCGTCGGGACGACGGCCTTGAGAACAGTCGAATCGGTTCTGCTCAAAGTGCAGGGTGTGACCTTGCGTGATGCTTGCAAGCAACCGCGTGAGAAGATTTCGGCCTTATTGGCTCGTGGAGACGTCTCGCAGAAACGGCTCATGGAAGCCGCGGATGAATGGATTGAAACTGATTTGTTTATCCGTCCGACAGACAAAAATTTTGTCTATGGAACAGCCTGCGGTGATGCGATGATTACGAACTTTCATCAGCCTGAAAGCACTCTCGCAATGATGATTGCTTCACTTTTGGGTTATGAAAATTGGCGAACCCTTTACAAGCATGCCGTTGACGGCCGTTACAGATTGTTCAGTTATGGCGATTCGAGCCTGCTTGTTTTTCCTGGTGCTTTATGAATTCACTTCCGATGCGCGAAAAAATGACCTTTGAAAGGCTCGCTCAGCATTCATTTGCAGAAATGGCTGGCGATGATTTGTCTCGTTTTGATTCCAAAGTCATGCGCGGCGATTGGCTTCGCT
The DNA here is from genome assembly GCA_964460155.1 of uncultured Oligoflexia bacterium. GTDB lineage: Bacteria > Bdellovibrionota_B > Oligoflexia > Silvanigrellales > Silvanigrellaceae > RFOM01. The sequence continues at coordinate 7,201 of CAYWSV010000071.1, forward strand.
CGGAACGGGAGTTTTTAAAGACAGAGAAAGTTATATCTCAACAGGATGAATCGCTTTTTAATGCGGTGGGTCCTCGGCGCGGTCGCATGCGCTTTGGTGAAGTCGTTGTCGAGACTCCAACATTTATGCCCGTAGGAACTGCGGGTGCTGTAAAAAGTCTTGAAGCGGAAGACGTCAGGCAAATTGGATTTCAGCTCATTCTTGGCAATACATATCATCTATTTCTGCGTCCCGGCACCGACATCTTGTCGCAGTTTTCGGGTCTTCATTCATTCATGCAATGGAAGGGCGCCATTCTGACCGATAGTGGCGGTTTTCAGGTCATGAGTCTTGCGAAAATTCGCAAGCTGACCGAAGAGGGCGTCACCTTTGCAAACCACATCAACGGTTCAAAAATCACCCTCACTCCGGAATCGGTTGTTGGAATTCAAGATGCGATTGACTCCGATATCCAAATGGTTCTTGATGAGTGTACGCCGTATCCGGCTGAAAAAGAGATCGCGCGCTCTAGCATGGAAAGATCGATGCGTTGGGCGCGGCGTGCGCGTTCTGCGCGCAGTGCTTCCACTCGTGCGCAATTTGGTATCGTTCAAGGCGGAATGTACACCGACCTTCGGGTTGAAAGTGTGCGCGCCCTGACCGAAATCGGTTTTGAAGGATATGCGGTTGGTGGTCTTTCTGTGGGTGAGCCCAAGGAAGAACTTCGACGTGTTCTTGCAGGAACAACGGCCTTTCTCCCTCATGACAAACCCAGATACTTGATGGGCGTTGGCACACCAGATGATCTTTTTGACGGTGTCATGCTCGGGATCGACATGTTCGACTGCGTCCTGCCAACTCGCAATGCTCGTAATGGTTCTGTTTTTGTCAGAACAACTGCAGATCCAAGTGGAAAAATTCATATTAAAAACGCAGTTCACAGAAATTCCGATGTGCCGCTGGATTCCGACTGTCGTTGTTCAGTGTGTCGGACCTATTCGCGTGCTTACCTAAGACATCTTTTTGTGGCTCAGGAGCTCACGGTTTATCGATTGCTCACCATTCATAGCCTGCAATTTTTGCATGACATGATGTCTGACATGCGGGTCGCTCTTGAAGCCACTTCACCAGCTCAAAGATTACTGGATATTCGTTCGCGTTACGTAGGAAGCTCAACGCGGTAAATCCTTCCTGACATTTTCTTTAAAATTTGCCGAAAATCTAAATGCAGAAATGTGTTTTAAGAGGGTCACACCCGATGAACGGCATGTGGAATAGGGGAAATCAGTCATGGCGTTTGCCTGATTCCGCGGGCAAAGCGGACGATCCGTCGTCATCTCCAAAATCCGAAAGCCAGAATTCTCAAGCTGCGCCGTCTTTTGAAATTGATTTCGCATCATCTGCTCAGGAAAACAATTCTCCAACAGAAAATAAAAGTGGCGATGTGTCCCAGTCTGGCGCACCTTTTGCGGGAAATTTATCGGCTACAGGGGAAGACCCTGTGCTGAGTCTTGAAATTGGTCAACCGGGCCAATTTGAGAGTCGCCATTTTGAACACGCTCCCGTTGGGAGCGAAGACTCTGCAACAACGCAAAATCCTCTGCCAGATCCCAACGCAATTGTGATGCTTGATGACCCCCTACCGACAAACTTTTCCTCCAACGTGGATGTTCAAGATCAGTTTGTCGCCGAGGTTCTTAAAGTTGTTCAGGACCGCGCCCAGTCTTCAAATCTGGGTGAACTTCAGCTGACGTTGGTCACAGCTGCACCACCTGCTCCAGCGACTGAAATCGGCTCTCAAGATAAAACTATTCCTTCGTATGACGTTGCAGGAATGCAGGGTGCCGAAGAAAAAACCGTCGCATCATACAACACGTCAGGTTCATTGACTGGCGACGATAAAACCCATGCTTCCTCTGTTCCGTCAGGTTTGCAAACCAATGATGACAAGACCATCCCATCGTATTCTCTCGCGACCCCGCCCGAGACTGCAGATAAAACGAAGTTGAACGTTGATTTTTCGCCACCGACTATGGTGCGGACGCCCTCTGCCACACCTGCATCGAATCAGTCGGAGGCGGCGAAATCTGCGGCCCAAGTTCCCTCGGCTCCTCCGCCAGTTGCTGCTGCACCCAAACCGGCAGCGAATCCGCAGTCCGGCACGACAGATGCCGACAAAACGAAAATCAAAAAAGCTGAATCCGGCACCAAGGTTGGCGACCCCAAAGCCGACAAAGGCGAAAAGACCAAAGCGGGTGGCGGAACCAAAGTTGGTGCAGCGGGCAAAGACAAAGCCGCAGCTGGGGCAAAAAAAGGCCCTCCAGCCAATCAGAAAGATAAACCTGCCGAATCAGCTGCGGCTCAATCGGCGGCAGCACAGTCTGCGGTCGCATCACCGAGTGCCGCTCTGCTTGCTCGCGCAATGGGAACACGAAAAGATGTTCGAATTTTGCTGGGTCTCACGGTCGTCACTGTATTCATGCTTGTCGCCGCCATGTTCAAGAAATTCAATCGAGAAAAAATGGCGAACCAAATGAGCACAGAGATTCCAATCGCTGCCGCGCCGGCTCAGCCTTCTGTGAAGCCCAAGGGTGAAAAGAAGGGACCAAAAAAAACAGCAAGCAAAAACGACTCGACCGACGAATCGGATGAATTTGGTGGCCTAACGCCGCCAAAGAATAAGAGTAACGGTGCTGCGAAAGCCAATTCGCCCGCTCAAAAAACCGCTGCACTCAGTTCAAAGTCTCCATCGGCCGCCAAAGATAAGAATGTTGCTGCTGAGCCAAATGAAGGTGAGGGCGAACTGGATTTTCTTTTGACTCGTCCGATGTCACGTTATTCAGAAACGAACCGAGCGCTTGCAATGCTGGTCGAGTCTTCTGTGGCACTCGACCGTGTTCAACCGCGCAGGGTGATTTCTTTACTGCGTGCACTTCCTGAAAATTTTTCTACCGATGATCCGGTTCAGAAAACAGCCCTGCACGAATTGACTGCCCGTTATTACATGCAGGTTGGAGCTTATCAAAAAGCATCCATCCTTTTTAGACGGAGTTGTCCTGATCCATCGAAGTCCAGCGAAGTTGAAGTCTGCCTTCACGCTGCAAGATCATATGCTGTGATGGGGCAATTCGAAGATGCTAAAGAGATTGCTAAGGCCCTCTCTGTTAGGATGATTGGACAAAACAGTCAGTGGCGTGAATGGCTCAAACTCGTTGAGGTTGCATCTGAACTCAAAAACCCGAGTCCTGACGTGTTGGCGCGATTTGCAGATGAAATGAGTGATAAAGGACCATTCATGACCAGTGAATGGAATCTGCAACTTTCGACTTTATATGCGCGCACTTTGTTAAATGCGCCCAATGCCGTGCGAAAAGATTTTCTGAAAGTTATTTCTGGAACACGTAAAAAACTGATCGAAGTTAGACTCTCGCCTGAAAAATATGGGCAGGATATCGGTTCATATATGTTCCCAGCATTTACCAATTTGATGCTAAGACACTACGAGTATCCGCAGCTCTCTGTTGTGGGTGATGAACCCGAAACTGATTCAGAACTCGGGCTGACATCTTGGATTTTAAACGTCATCGGACAAGCGCGCTCCACCGAGCCCCGTGAGACTCGCGCACGACTCGCTCCCTTGTTTGCAGAGCGCGGTTTCTCGGCTCTGGCCCGATTGATTGAAGGACAACTCGCGGCTCAAGCCGGAGATTACGTGGGTGCGCACGCGATGATCCTCGAGCAAATTGGTCCGACGTTAAGTGGACTTGGAGTCAATGCAAGTGGTCGTTTGCAGACCGAGCAGGTCAGTGAATTCATAAGCTCAACGCAGAGATTAAAATCAATGCCATATCTTTTCGTCGAGTGGCTCTTTCTCGGTGTGAAAGTTTCGGCGGGGTGAAATGACAAGGATTCCCT
>CAYWSV010000071.1:11104-15994 GCA_964460155.1 uncultured Oligoflexia bacterium
CTACGTACTTGCTCTTGAAAATGCTCGCCGCCGCTTTCCGGAGCTCGGACAGGAGATTCAGTACTGGATTATGCTTTCGCGGGCGAATCGGGTTTTGGAGCAACCGAGTGGGGTTGAAAAAGCGGTCAGTCAGGCTGAAAAACTGGCCGTCACGAACAACGATCTGGGCTTTGTCGCCGCGGATAGGATTTGGTTGATGATGCGTAAGGGGCAAAAGCAAGAGGCAAAGGCCCTTATGAGACAAAAAATTCGGGAAATTCCGCATCATGCGCGCCTCCTCGAGGTTGCTGCGGAGTTCTCCTCCTCTTGGAATGAGGAACCCTCTTTTTATCTGAGGCTCGAGGCTGAAATCCCCCAGAAGTACCAGAGCCGAGGCCGTGATAGTGTTCTACTCTCCTTCTTTACGTTGCGAAAATTATTAAGTTTTTATTAAGAGATTAAATTTGGATCAAATTGAACTTAAGTCTCGGTCAATCCCGCCGAACCATCCTTTGGGAAGCTTGAGAGCTTTCTATGGATGCTTCGGGAGGCTTTATGATTCGAGCATTTGCTCCTGCATTGGGTGAATTCAGAGGGACCGGCGAGTTGAAGGACGGAACCGAGCTACGTTGCAGTTTCATGGGGCAGGAGGTGATCCCGGGCGTCTGCTATGGGCTGCGTCTCGAGGTTTATGCGACAGACAGCGACAATACGCTAATGGACGTTTATTTCGTTTTATCGCAGGACGCCGGTGAACATTTGGAAATACAGTATTTCGATGGACGTGAACATCTTCACAGCCTGCATGCGGTCAACTCACCGATGCTCTCTGAACACCCCGAAGGCCGGGTGTTTAGTTTCGAGGGCAGTCGGACCAACGGGACTGTGATTCGCTTTCATTTTGATTTGGTATCAGCCGAGCGAATCGACATTTCTGTAGACTCAAACTCCGCGAAAGATACGCACATTGAGGAGCGCTGCTCGATGAAACTCGTGCGCGTTCATCATCAGACTATGAGCGTGAATCACGCGGCATAAAAGCCTTGCGCGGAACTATTGTGCCTTGGCCGGTTGAATTGGGCATAACCAAAGCATGCGGTAGCAGAATTGTTCCCGGATTAGTTACGGCATTGCAGCCTGTTTGGGCGCGGTTCCCAAAAACCGCGCCGAATTTTTTGATTCCCGACTGCACAACTGAGTCACCAATTCTGACTGGAACTTGTCCATGATCCAGACGGAGATTGGCGCATTTAGTGCCGGCACCAAGATTACAGTCAATTCCGAGAATCGTGTCACCCACATACGCGAAGTGTGCGGCCTTCGCGCTATTGAGCAGCAGGGCTCCTTTAAGCTCGCTGGTGTGGCCTACGACGGCGTCTTTGCAGACGTAGACTTGGCCACGCACGTACGCGCCATGTCTAACTGTTGCGCCTGCCTCGATATACGACGGACCGCTAATATAAGCGCCCGCTTCAACGACAGCACCTTCTTCAACAACAATCGTGTCTTTGTTTTCTAAAAATGCCGACGGGCTGATTTGACCTTTAAGTCTATCGGCAGGCGGGACTTTGCTAATTTGCTGGTGAACGAAATTAGACAATGTAGAACCGAGAAGCTCCCAGGGATGTGTCTTGCTCTTGAGAAATGCAGAAACATCGGGTCTCAGGCACTTGGCAATATCCTCTTTCAGCTGAAAAAGTGACTCGTTTGTGCAATCAGAAAGAGAGATTTTTGTGTTCATAAAAACTCCGCTGCAGATTCTCCGTTTTCATGGTTATTTACGTTAACTCTGTTCCTGTCGCACGGCAAATAGTTCTCAACATGAGGCAAAATATTCCGATTCCCTTCATGCCTGTGGAAGAGGAGAAACAAGGATGTTTGATAAGAATCATTTCAAGGAGGCCTTTCGCAGCTGGGTTCAGCACAACCCGATGGCCAGCGAGCAAGAGGCGCTGTCGTTCTGTCGGGAGAACATACCAGCCAGCTGCATTGTGAGTCACTATTGGCTGATCGAACAGAGCATCCAATGGTTTAAATGGGTCCATCAAACGCGAGCGATTGATGATCCGTTTTTTGAGCCCATGGATACGCAGGAAGCTCGAAAACATATCTGCTGACAACGCCGCAGGGCCAGTGCTTTGCGGCGCGCTTGCGTTTTGTTTTGTAATGTCTTTGTGCTTCTTGCAGCGAGTGTTTTTTGGTGACGTTCAACGCGTCATGCGGAAAGACTCTCGATATCGACCCAACGCATTCTTCGCCGTTGGGCTATTCTTTCCAAAAAATAGTTGCGCGCCAATGGATCGAATTGTGATGTGTCGATCCATCTCTTCGTCCAACAATGGGAAAAGGCGCGTCGAATATGATGAAAAGCTATCGATTCCGCATCAATATACAATTCCTCATTTCCGGAACGGAACTTCCTGTTTTGAAATAAGGTGTCGCATAAATCAATACAGTTCTCGTGATTTTGAGCTATTCTTTGTGATGGAAAAAAGTCATTCCAATGCATGAAGCACAGGAACCTATCGATTTCTGCCAATGTTTCGAGCTCAAGAATGCTAATAGAGTATTTGTTTTCAGCAGCATCAGTGATGTGAAAAAAGTGACTAATTTCTTCGCATACAACTGAAAGATTATCTGGTTTGAGATTCGTGTCGCGAATAATTTGCTGTTGCAATTTGTTCGGAAATTCTATCGCGATAAAAGCCTCATCAGCCTCGATCTGCTCTTCAATGAGAATGCGCGGAGTAGTGTGATTGGCGAACACCACAAACTCAATCGGGCTCATAGAAACATTGCGGTGGTAGAAGTCGTGCAGGAAGTGCCAAATTGTGTTGACCAACGTTTCAAAACGCTGCTCATTCATTGAACGGCCTTCTTGGATACCCGCACAGGATGAATGCCTCGTTTGTTAAGATCGCGTGCAAGTTTTCGGCTGGTTGTTGAAAGCCATGCATCGTAGATAGACAGAGTTGAACGCTGACTTTCGAAGCCGGTCGTGTTCTCGGAAACGTCGGTAAGAATGTCGACTGCCGTGCCAAATGACGAAGCCATTTCGCCATAAATTTCGCTCATTGCAGCTTCAGAAGCAGTTCTTTTACGCATTAAATTTGAAAGTTGTTCATAGGCGCCTTCGCCCATCATAACGTAGTAGCTAACGTCGAAGCATTTTCTATTGAAATACTCCTGAAAGAATCCTGAAAAATAGAGCGCAGTATCGGCGAGTTTTTTATAGAGAAAAATTTGTTCCCCAGAAGGGCTTTCAAGGGCTTTTTTAAGAATAAGAGCTAAACAGTCGTCGGACATTTTTTGGTTGTCGACCCGCACGTAATCGCACAGCAGGTTCACGATGTAGAATTCGACGTTTTCTGTGAGAGCAATACCCTGACGGGATTGCGCCTCTTGAACCTTTTCGTGGAAAAAGGCTTGTGGGCTAATGTCGGTCGTCCAAAGAGCTGCCTGAGACTGATTTTCGTTGCTCAAAATCACCCCCTTGCGAAAGGCAGGGGCTCACTGAAAAAGCCCCAAGTTCCTTTCCATTATCGGATGTTTTGACTGATTGGCCAGTTAGAAAAATGAGCCGAGTCAAAACTCCCACATGGGAGGTATCGGAATTCCCCGAGATCTCTTGAATCAGAGCGGGGTTATACCGCCAAGCCGAACCCGAACGACTCGGGAGCCGAGCAGCGCGCCATCAACGCGCCGATTTACCACCTTTAAGGCTCTCATTTGATTGCCGTTCAGGCCTGTTCTTCGAATTTCGTGGGTGAAATCGAATCTGCGCTGACGCGGGTCGAGATCCCGCTTGAGAACCAATTCCCAGCCAGCGCCGTCGGCCTTGGGGTCCTGAGTGTCCTGATACACTTGAATCTGACCGCTTTCGGAGTCGGGGTAAACGACACCTTCGATGACGTTGCCTGCAATCGTTTGGCCTGTTGTGGGTTGTTCAATTTTGACCTGACTGAGCTGTTTGGGCAGAGTTTCGCTGAAAAGAAGTTCTCGGAAAAGCTCTGAATCCCACGTGGGGCCAAGTGCAAAGTTCGGCCGTTCGGTGTTTTCGGCAATCAGCCCGAGAGTTTCAATGACTGAGCTCTTTAAAAATTCGCGTTGTGCCAAATTCGGGTTGTCCGTGCTGACTTCTTGAGTGAAGCGTCCAGCAGCTCGGCGGACAAAGTTTCTTAACGAGACGTAGTCTTCCCAGTCGAAAATGTCGGGTCTCATGCTCTCGCGGGTGGTGCCTGTCAGACCGGTGATCATGAGAGTGACAGTGTCTTTTTGAACTTCGTCATGCCAAAGAAGTTCATTTTTTGGATCATGGAACTGAACTGTTTCGCGTGTTCCGTTGAGGCCACGATACGACAGAAAATGCGCTCCGAGAGTCGATGTTTTACGCATGGCCTCGAAGCAGCGCAGTGCTGTTGAAGGACACAAACGGATAACGAGCCGTGGTGTTTTGCCGGCCTGACGCGTGGTTCCGGAGCGCACCTTGGGATTGCCGTCGACGCTCAGGTCAGCCAGTCCATCTCCTTGAAAACGAAATCCGTTGAGCATGCGCAGTTGCCCGGGGTCAAGTTGGCGCAGATCAATTTTTTCGTCATCGCCAGCGGCTGCGAGTGTGTAGGACTCTTTGTCGTTTAAAGACGCATTGAAGCCGTTGTTGTGCGCTTCAATGAGGTCTATCAACACCAGTCTGATTTGCAGGGAGCGCAAATTGGGATCGGTTTCATAGTCGCCGACAATCGACTCGGCAATCAGTGCGAGCCAGTCGAATTCGTTGGATGGTGCACGCCGTTCGGCTCTTGTGCGTATTTCACGCACGAGGGTGTCCATTTGTTCGCGAAAGTTGGTCTGGGCGAGGTTGGCTGCGGAACGAACGTCGAGACCGACCGAACTACTGCGGCCCGAGACCGC
>CAYWSV010000072.1:0-15714 GCA_964460155.1 uncultured Oligoflexia bacterium
CGTGAGAAAGCGCAACGTGAACAGGCTGAGAGAGCACAACGTGAGAAAGCGCAACGTGAACAGGCTGAGAGAGCACAACGCGAACAAGCTGAAAGAGAGAGACAGAAAGCTATGTCTGCTAAACCTGAGCCTAGAAGAGATAACAAGAAGAAATAATCGCGCGACACGATTCGCACGAATTTCTGCAAGACTTCGGACAGACGTCCGGGGTCTCTTTTTTTTAATTTCTCAGGTGAACGATTCAGTTCGCCATATGAATGAGATCGCAAGTCAGTCCATTTTGAAATGAGACGAAAAAATAAAAAACAATCGCGGACACTTAGAGCCAATTTGGCTTGGTCTGAGGGGGTTGAAAGCGGTCTTTTTTCTGCTATAGGCGGGGTGTTTAAATCACACTTGACTGATACGAATCAAGCGCAAGGGGCAAAATGACATCTCTCGCCTTATATCATGCACTTGCGTTGCAAGTTCGTTGTCATGCCATCAATGGCTGTCCAAGCCTCGAGGCCTCTCGCGCGCACCTGAAGACTCAAATTGCCCGCATAGGTCAATTGATTGCAGCAAACAAAGCTTTTGTGGGTCCTTCGTGTCGACTCATCGTTTTGCCGGAATATGTGCTGACCGGATTTCCCTTACGCGAGAGCTTTTCGGAGTGGCGTGAAAAGGCGTGCATTGATTTTAACAGTCCAGAAATGGATGCGCTGTGCGCCATTGCTCAAGAGAATAAAGTTTTTCTTGCCGTGAATGCCTACGAGCGCGATTCTCATTTTCCCGACATTTTCTTTCAGGGGTGTTTTCTCATTTCTGCTGATGGTCGCGTTGTGTTGCGTTATCGCAGAATGAATTCAGTGTTTAGCCCCACGCCCTATGATGTTTGGAAAAAATATCTCGACATCTACGGCGAGGATGTTCTTTTTCCAGTTGCGGATACCGAGCTCGGGCGCATGGCATTTATCGCGAGCGATGAAATTCTTTTTCCAGAAGTCGCTCGCATGACGTTGATGCAGGGCGCAGAAATTTATTTGCATCCGAGTTCCGAGACTCACGGGCCCATGCAGAGTGCCAAGGATGTCTGCAAGCAGGCGCGCGCAGCAGAGAATCTTGCGTATGTGATTTCGGCGAACACAGCAGGAATTACGGGAACAAATATCGCCACCGAATCGGCTGATGGTGGTTCTCGGATTGTCGATTATCGCGGGCGAATTTTGGCGATTGCTGGAGCGGGTGAAAGCCTGAATGCCAACGCAGAAATTCATTTATCGGCCCTGCGTGAAGCTCGTCGCTTGGCTGGAATGCAGAACCTTGTCTCGAGGCAAAAATTTGCTCAATACGCACCTTTTTATGCGCGTGCCGAGAGCGTGCGAGCAAATGCACTCGCTGACTTTGCCGGCAGCACGGCCGACCGCTCGGCTCTGGTCAAACTTCAGCAGGAAACAATTCAAAATTTTGCAAATAAAGGCATTCTGCCATGATGTTTGCCATTCGAAATCCGCGGACTGGTGTTATCGAGGGTGAATTCAGTGGCCTCAATGCTCCTGCAGTCGATGAGCTGTGTCGAAGCCTACGGCGGGCTCAACGCGAGTGGGAACAGGCGGGCGTGGTGGCTCGGGCGCAGGGTCTGCAGACGTTTGCCGACAAACTCAATGATCCTGTCTGGCGTGAAAAACTTCTTGCTGCATTAGTCTCAGACACAGGCCGCAAAAGTGAAAGTCTCACCGAAATTTCTGGACTCACCGCAACATTACAGCGCTGGGTTGCATACGCGTTCGAAAACGCCGGACTCTTTCAACCTGATTCTGTGATGCCGACTTCGATTCCCAATTTTACACAGCAGTGTGTGCGCGATGCATTGCCTTTGGTAGGTGTCATTAGTCCATGGAATTTTCCTTTGCTGCTGAGTTTTGTGGACACCGTTCCGGCTTTACTGGCCGGAAGTGCCGTTATTATTAAGCCGAGCGAGGTCACGCCCCGCTGGGTTTTTGTGATGAAAGAGATTCTCGAGAGCGTGCCTGTTCTTGGAACGGTTTGCCGCTTGGCTGAAGGTGGCGCGACCACAGGTGAAGCGGTGGTCGATGCGGTTGATGCGGTTTGTTTTACGGGCAGTGTGGGTGTTGGCAAAAAGGTTGCCGCCCGCGCAGCGCAGCGGCTTATTCCTGCGCATCTCGAGCTGGGCGGTAAAGATCCTGCGATTGTTTTTGCGGATGCCGACCTTGAGTCTGCCGTTCGCTCGATTCTGTGGGGCAGCACTGCAAACGCAGGTCAGTCGTGTCTTTCAATCGAGCGTGTGTATGTGCACGCAGATATTTATCCACAGTTTATCCACAGACTGAAGACACACATTGATAACCTCAACCTTCATGCTCCTGTGACCGAGTGGATGGCTCCAGTCATTTCCCCTGCACAGGTGAAGGTTGTTGAGGCTCATCTGGAAGACGCTCGGCGGTTGGGTGCATGCATTGAAACGGGCGGTGTTTGGGAATTAGCACCCGAGGGCGCATTTTTTATGGGCCCAACGCTCGTCACAGGCGTGCATCATGAAATGATGATGATGCGTGAAGAAAGCTTTGCGCCGTTTATTCCTGTGATGCCGTTTAAAACGGAAGCCGAGGTCATCGCATGGGCCAACGACAGCGCATATGGGCTGAGCGCTGCGGTGTTTTCGGCAGATTCTGAGACTCTCAAAAGGGTCGGCGCAGCGCTTGACGTGAGTGCTGTGTCCCTCAATGACTGCGGGCTTACGGCGTTTTTGCATCAGTGTGCCAAATCGCCACGCAAAGATTCGGGAGCTGGATTATCGCGCATGGGTTCCGACGGGCTCACGCGCTTTCTGAGAAAAAAAGCATTGTTAAAAAAATCTGCTGCCGGAACGGCGGATCCATGGTGGTATCCGCAAACGTCGGTATCCAGAAACTGACCGGAGAGTTGCTCATGTTGATTCTGAAGGAAATGCCGCTGCTTGCTCGCCATGCTGGTCAATGGACAGGTGTCTACACAACTGTGGATGCCCATGGAAAAATCATTGATCGTCACAATTCTCTGCTCACCTGCGTTTTTTCGGAAGATCCGCAATTTCCGTATAAGCAGACAAATCAATATATGTGGGATGACGGGCGCATTGAGGAACATTATTTTCCTGCGAGCTATGCCAACAAGAAAATTTGGTTTGAAAGCGAACGCATCAGCGGCATGGCATGGGAAGCTGACGAAGACACCATTCTTCTCACATGGAAACGAAAAGACATTCCAAACTCTAAGTTGGTTGAGATGATTCAACTGAGCTCCGACGGGCTGCGTCGGTCGCGCACATGGCATTGGTTCGTGGATGACAAGCTCATCAAGCGCACATTGATTGAAGAAAATAAGGTGGTCTCGAAATGAATTTGCTTCACCCGCTTGATGCTCTTGGGTATCGTCACAAATTCGGAGTTCTTGCTCCGAGCACGAATACGATTGTGGAACCCGATTTTCATCGTATGGCTGTGCCGGGCGTGACCTCCCACATGTCGCGCATCTTTATTAAAAATCAGGACATTAGCTCTGATGAACGTATGCAGGATTTGCTGTTGCAGATTCGCGAAGAAATTCTGCGCGCAATTGACCTCGTGAAAACGGCTGAGGTGAATTCGTTGGTCATGGGCATGAGTCTTGAAACATTTTGGGACGGGCTTGAGGGCAACAAACGTTTTGTCGAAAGGCTCGAAAACTATTCGGGACTCAAAGTGGTTTCGGGTGCACGTTCATGCATGGCTGCGTTGGATGTTCTCAAGGTCAAAAAGATTGCAGTTCTGACTCCGTACCAACCGATTGGTGACGTGAACGTGCGCAAGTTTTTTGGCGATATTGGAGTCGAAGTTGTTGCGCTCAAGGGCTTGCGCTGCCCGACTGCAGTGTCGATTGCACAGGTCGGAGAAGAACAACTGCGTCAAGCGTTGGTTGAGCTCAACGTTTCCGAGTGCGAGGCTATCGTTCAAGTTGGAACCAACTTGAGCATGTTGCGACTGGCCGATGAAGCAGAGCGCTGGTTGGGTAAACCGGTCATTGCTATTAACGCAGCGACCTGGTGGTACGCTCTGCGCAATCAGGGAATCCGTGACCAAGTCGATGGCTGCGGCATTCTCATGCGTAAGCATTGATTCGAGTGTGAAAGACGATGAGCGCCATTCACGCTGGATATCAAGGAGTCTTTGATCAACGCATTCGCTTTGGCTGCAAGGCTGCGCTGATTGTTGTTGATTTTATGGAAGCCTATGCGGACCCTCAATCACCCTTTTATGCACCGGCGGTTGTTGAGGCCTCTCGTGCATTGCCTGATGTGGTAACAGCCGTGCGTAAGCGTGGCTGGCCAGTTGTGTGGACACGCGTTGAGTACGTTCATCCTGAAGCTGCGGATGGTGGAATTTTTGTTGAAAAAGTTCCGGCATTGAAAATGTTAGTGCGTGGCAGTTTTCACGCTCAAACTATAGACCATGTACGACCCTTGCAATGCATGGATGTTGATTACGAACTCATCAAACAATACCCGAGTGCTTTTTTCGGCACCTCATTGGCAAGCATGTTGAGAGCCATGGGTTGTGACACGGTGTTGATTGCAGGCTGCACGACCAGTGGGTGTGTGCGCGCGACTGCAGTTGATGCTCTGCAACATGGATTTCGTCCGTTTGTGATTGAAAACTGTGTTGGGGATCGTTCCGAAGAAGCACATCGGGTGAATCTGCTCGATTTGCAAAGTAAATACGCCGAAGTGGTGAGTGCCGCTGTCGCATGTGAGCTTATTCAATCAGCACAAGCGAAGGAGTCGCTGTGAGCAGTGCGTTGAACGGAATCCGTATTCTTGATTTCACCCACATGCTCAGTGGTCCTTATGCCACCATGCTGTTGGCTGACCTTGGTGCCGACGTTATTAAAATTGAGCCCCCGGGATTGGGTGAAGGCACGCGCAGACTCCTTGAAAAAGACAAAAGGCACAGCATCGATGGCATGGGTGCTTATTTTCTTACGCTGGGCCGTAACAAAAAGAGTTTGGCGCTTGATTTGAAGTCTTCTGCTGCGAAGACGATTTTACACGATCTTGTGCGCTGCTCTGATGTTGTTGTTTACAACTTTCGCGCTGGCGTGGGCGAAAAGCTAGGATTGCATTTTGACCAGCTCAAAGAAATTAATCCACGTATTATTTCTTGCAGTGTGACGGGTTTTGGTGAAACCGGGCCGAATCGCGACTGCACAAGTTTTGATATGGTTGCACAAGCCACCGGTGGCGGAATGACACTGACCGGCGATGGTGCGCATCCCCTGCGCTCGGGAATTCCGATTGGCGATTTGGGTGGTGGCCTCATGGCAACCATTGGTATTTTGTCTGCGCTTCAGGCACGTGTGCGTACCGGTGTTGGTCAGCATGTAGACATCTCCATGCAGGATGCGCAAGTCAGTTTGCTCAACTACATGGCCACCATGACGTCTTTGTCGGGTGAGGCACCTAAAGCCAATGGCAATGCGCACTTTGTTCATGTGCCCTATGATTCTTTTCCAACCGCCGATCGCCATATCATCATTGCGATTATCACCAATGAGCTTTGGAAAACATTCATTCAGACGATGGCTCTGAGTGAGCTGGATACGCCAGAAAATGAAGAGCAACCCGGACGCTGGAAAAATAAAGATCATATCACCAGTGCATTGAGTGAGAAGTTGCGCACACGCACGTGTGATGAATGGCTTGCGATTTTGCGGCCTGCAGGTGTGCCCTGTGCGCCTGTGAACGACGTTCATGCAGTCTTAAACGACCCTCATCTGCATGCACGACAAATGATTGTTGACGTTCCTCACGCAAACGGACGCAGTGTGTTGCAGGCCGGAAATCCAATTAAGCTTTCAGCTTCGGGTCAAGATACGTTTTCTGCCCCGCCTCGCGTAGGTGAACATACGCAATTCGTTTTGCATAACGTGTTGGGCTATTCAGACGCCACATTGACAGAACTCAAAGATGCAGGGGTGATCCAGTGAATCAACTTGATGTCGTAGACACTCGGAAGCTGCAATTTAACGTCAGCGATCAGCCACTCACTCTGTGGGAAGTGAGTCCGCGCGACGGTCTACAAAGCGAAAAACAAACACTCTCGCTGGATGCTAAACGCGAATTGATTTTTGGATTGATGGATTCAGGAATTCGCCACATTGAGGTGGGCAGTTTTGTCAAAGCCATTCCTCAACTGGCAGACACAGATGCGCTTGTTCCAAGTCTTGCAGAGCATCCTTTGCGGTCGCAAACAAAATTTACGGGTTTGGTTTTCAATGCCAAAGGGCTTGAGCGTGCGGTTGCTGCTGGAGTCGATGGCGTATGTCTTGTTGCCTTGCCATCTGAAGAATTATCGCTGCGCAATGCAGGAGTTGGTGCACACGAAGGCTTGATGCGTGCGCTGGCATTGGCTGATGAAGCGAAACGACAGGGTCTTTTTGTGCGCGTCGATCTGGCGACATCATGGGTGTGTCCGTTTGAAGGACAGGTTCCCGAAACTCGCATTCTCGAATTTGCTTCGTCACTTCTCCAAAAAGACAGTGTCGATGAATTGGCCCTTGCGGATACAATTGGTCATGCGCATCCGCTGCAGGTCTACTCGACGTTTTTGAAACTTTCAGAACGTTTTGGAACACGGCGTCTGGCTGCGCATTTTCACGACACGCAGGGGTTAGCTCTTGCGAATGTGACAGCCGCTTTGGCAGCGGGCGTCCGCAGTTTTGATTCATCTTTGGGTGGCTTGGGTGGTTGTCCTTTTGCACCCGGAGCTGCGGGCAACTTGGCCAGTGAAGATTTGGTTTTGATGGCTCAGAAGTTTTCGCCCCAACAGCTTGCCAGTGTTTCACTTCAAACGTTGTGGAGCACACTCGGAAAAATTGAAAAGCACATTGGTCGTCCATTGGGAGGACGCAGTAGCGCATGGTGGAGGAGCCAGAAGAGATGATGCGCTTCAACCTTCGCCGGCCAAGACATCTTACTCGAGTTCCAGAGAACAATGCTGGTCCGCGAACACTCTTGGACAAAATTTGGCAGCAGGCTGAAGTGGTGCAAGAGAGTGCCGAACATCCGGCAGTTGTTTTTGTTGATGTCCATGTCTTGCATGAAGTGACGTCGAGTCAGGCTTTTGCGTTGCTCGAGCAACGTGGACTGCATGTGAAGCACCCGGAACGCACGGTGGCGCTGGCTGATCATGCCGTGCCTACAGCTGCTCCCGATGCTTCTGGACGGTGGTCTTTTACAAGCGAGGCAACTCGCACAGCCGTTGAAATTCTTGAACGCAATTGTGCAAAAAATAACATTCCTTGTTTTTCGCTCGATGACGACAGACAAGGCATCGTTCACGTGGTTGTGCCTGAACTTGGACTCACGTGGCCAGGGACTGTTGTTGTGTGCGGCGACAGCCACACCAGCACTCAAGGTGCCTACGGAGCTCTTGCGTTTGGAATCGGCAGCAGTGAGGTTGCTGCAGTGTTGGCGACTCAAACCTTGCTGATGAAAAAGCCGCACGCGCTGCGTGTTGAATTGATTGGTCGATATAAACCCACGGGTGTGACCGCAAAGGACATCTCGCTTGCAGTTCTGGCACAGATTGGTGTGGGTGGTGCGCAGGGTGGAGTCATCGAATTCACGGGTTCGGCAGTTCAATTACTCTCGATGGATGAGCGCATGACGCTGTGTAATCAGAGTGTGGAAGCCGGAGCGCGCACAGCGCTGTTTGCACCCGATGAAACAACCTTTGCCGATTTGGCGGCGCGTGAAGGAGCTCCCAAAGGGGCTGAGTTTGAGGAATTCAAGCAGCTCTGGATTGAATTGAAGTCAGATGATGGAGCGTTTTTTGAACGCACTTGGACGATCGACATTGAAAAGCTTTCCCCCCGCGCAACCTATGGCACCTTGCCTGCGTTGTCGGTGGCTTTAGATGAGAAAATTCCCGAGACTGCGCCCGAAGGCTGTGATGCTGAATTGTGGAGTGCAGGGCTCAAATACATGTCTATGTCTGCCGGCACGAGCCTGCGCGGACTTGCTGTGCAGAATGTTTTTATTGGGAGTTGCACGAATGGACGCCTCAGCGATTTGCGTCTGGCTGCACACATCTTGCGCGGCAAGAAAATTGCTCCCGGTGTGAAGATGTGGGTGGTTGCAGGAAGCCGCGCAGTGAAAAGAGCTGCTGAAGCTGAAGGACTCGATCAGATTTTCAAATCTGCGGGTGCCCTGTGGCGTGAGCCCGGATGTTCGTTATGCGTAGCAATGAATGGCGATGTGATTCCCGCAGGCGAGGTCTGTGTCAGCACCAGTAATCGCAATTTTGCCCATCGTCAGGGACCATCGAGTCAAACCATTCTTGTGAGCCCTCTGACAGCAGCAGCAACGGCACTCTCCGGATGTTTGACTGATCCTCGGGAGGTAATGTGATGTCTCTCCAGAAGGGTTGGTCTCATTGGACAGGGCGTGCAGTTGTTCTTGCCCAAGACAACATCGACACCGATCAAATCTACCCTGGGCGTTTTTTATCGCTCACAAACAGAGCCGAAATGCCACCTGCTTTTTTTGCAGATTGGCGTTTCGATTCTTCGGGTGAACCACGCACCGATTCGCCGTTCGGGGCAGGTCTGAGTGTTCTGGTTGCAGGTGAAAATTTTGGCTGTGGCTCATCGCGTGAGCACGCTGTATGGGTCATGCGCGATCATGGTTACCGTGTTGTACTTGCACGCTCGTTTGCTCCTATTTTCAAACAAAATGCGGTTGCCAATGGATTGGCTCCCATTGAGATTTCTGAAACGGATTATCGGGCACTCACGTCGACTCCCGACGCACGCTTCGAAGTGACTGTCGATCTCGAAATGGGGCAGGGACTTTTGTTTTCAAAGTCGCCTCTCATTTTGCAACTCTTTAGTTTTTCATTGGATCCGTTTGACATTCACTGTCTGCGCAACGGAGTTGACTCACTTGGCTATTTGTTGTCAGTCGCAGACGAAACACATGAATTTGTTCTCAAAAAAGATCGCCGACATTCACTGCATACCTATATGTTCAAAGGAGAAAAACCGTGACCAATGCAGCGCAAGGAAAGAACACCATGAATCCCCCATCTCAGCAGCTGCCCGTTCCTGCGCCATTGCGCGCGAATCCGCGCACATCCATTGGCCGGTTGCATGTTGAAAGCGAACAATCGCTTTATTCCGTGGTTGAGTTTGCCAAAACACCATTTCAGATTGCTAATTTCATTGGTGGCGATCGTGCGGAAACGCAAATTCTCTCGCAAGATGCTGCAACGGGAGAGTCGACTCAGCGCGTGACGATTAAAAAAGGATGGAAGGCTCCCATCGGTCATTTCGATACTGACGTCGAGATTTTCGTGTTGAGCGGAGAAGTCCGTCAGGGTGGCTTCAAGCTGCGTAATTTGTCTTATACTTATCTTCCGGCAGGCTTGGCGACTGGGCCATGGGAAGCTTCAGAAGATACCGTGATGCTTTTTATGCCTGATCGCAAACCAAATTATCTCACAGCTCCATATGCAGAGCTCGAGCAGATTCCAGAGAATTCGGTTTATCACCTCAATACGCAAATGAATGATCGCATGGTCGACTACATTCCTTGCAAAGAGATCAACTCAATGAACTGGGAGCAAACAACATTTTTGCCCGCAGGTTCGGCCCGTAAGAGCTTGTTCAAGTGTCCACGCACAGGTCGTGCGACATGGATTTTAGGACTGGTTCCCATGTGGATTGAAGGAAACTTCTTTGCTGGTCATCCAACGGCCGAAGAGGCGTACTTGATTCGCGGTGACGTGCAGGGGCATTGGAGCATGCAAGATGATCCGTTTAACCGTCGATACGCTGCAATGCGTGACAACGGTTATTACTGGCGTCCAGCGCATATTGCACATGGTCCGTTTTGGTCGGAAAGCGGTGCGCTGTGCCTCTTCCGCACGAAAGATCGCCTCGATTGTCACTGGGCATTGCACAATCCTGACATCACTCAGCGTTGAATAAAGGATTCGCAATGAATCAGAAAATGTCTTCGTACGGTTGGTTGATGGTCGCATCCGGATTTTTAATCCTGCTGATTACAAATGGAATGACATTGTCCGGCATTACGGTCTTCGATCAGGCGCTGCTCAATGAATTTGGCTGGCAGCGCGGTGCGCTGAAGCTGCGTGATTTGATCACCTTTGCAGGTGCAGGTTTGGTTGCTCCTCTCTTCGGCTATTTTGCAGACAGGGGACACATTAAAAACTGCCTTTTGCTTGGGTGTGCTTTTCTTGCAGGTGGATTCATCGCGTATTCGCATGTCGATTCGCTTGCTGATGTTTATCTTGCTCACGCGCTGTTCGGATTGTCCTTGGCATCTGCAGGGATTGTGAGCGTGGTGTATTTGGTCTCATCGCATGTTCCTGCCAGTCGACGTGGTTTGGCTCTTGGTCTTGCGCTGGTGGGATCGAGTTTTGGCAACACCATTTTTCCGCAATTGAATTTAAACTTGCTTAAAAGCATGGACTGGCGATCGGCTTTTTTATCGCTGAGTTTGGCACCGGCACTTTTGTCAGTCTGTATTGTGTTCTCGATTCGACGTGCGAAACCAACAATACGTAAAAACCTCTCAACACAACAACCAGAACTTTCGATGAAAACAGTGCTGCGATTGCCCATCTTTTGGATGATTGGTTTAGTCGCGATGCTGACCTTCTTTGCCATACTTGGTGTGTCGACCCACGCCTATTTGCGCCTCACGGGGGCAGGATATTCGCCTCAATTCGCTGGGCAAGCATTGGGTCTGTTGTTCATGACAGGATTGCTAGGGAAATTATTTTCTGGATTTTTGGCAGATCGGTTTGGCGAACGTGCGGTCATGACAGCATCGTTGGTGTTGATGATTGCTGGCGCACTGGGTCTCGGCTTTTTCGTTCCCGGACCTGTGCGCGTGTGGATGCTTGCATTTGGTTTGGGTTGGGGAGCTTTATACACGCTGATTCAGGTGTCTGTTGTTTCGACTTTTGGCACGGAAGGTGCCGGGCGGATTCTGGGTGCCGTGGCGTTTCTCGAGGCGCTGGGAGGCGGTTTGGGACCATGGGTCGTTGGACTAACCTTCGATAAAACAGGGTCTTACCAAGCGGGGTTTCTCGTCGTTGCCGGTGGTCTTGTGACTGCACTTTTCCTCAATTTTATCCGCACCTCTCTTGTTCAACGTGCTGTAACAAATGAAAAAATAGTTCATTCGTACTAATGCCGTCAGGCGCTCTTCGGCGAACCAGAGCGATCAAGTTTCTGAATGTCTTTTCCGAAAAGAAAGATGTCGGAGGGTTGCGCGATGGTTAGAACGCTTCTTGTCTTATGCGCGCTGGCAGTTGGTTGCAGTGAGGAAGCGAACTATCAAGGCGCAGGACCAAAAGTGAAGTCACCGAAAACTGCGTCCGCAGCCAAAGGTGAGGATGTGGGCAACGGCAAAAAGCCGAATGCAGCGAGTGCCGAGCGAGTTGCAGAAAAACTCTTTAACGTGGCCATCCTGACAAAAAGCGTTCAGTGTTTGTTTTGTCATATGAAGATTGAAGGCGATGTTGGAGGAATACAGTTCCCTGCAGATGCTCAAATGCACAACCGTGCTGGCGAGGGTTTGCGAATTCTTGGAACCCTCTATGCAACGAACACTGTACCGAGCAAGCTCGCGAAATCTCCGCAAGCTAAAAATGTTCGAGACAATTATAAGAACTCCGAATTGAAGATCTTCCCAACCACGGTGAGTTCGTCGGGCCGCGTGACTTTTCCTGTCGTGAAGCCGGAATTACTTGACGGAAAGACTAAAGGCACGATCAAATTCGGTGGAAAATCTATTACAGATTCTTATAAAGGCGATTTGAATATTCTCGATGAAGGTTCACCGATTGAGATTAATGGTGAAATCTACGTCGACGGTACGGTGATTATTGGCGGAAAGTATAAAGGCATTGGAACAATATATGCGAAGAATATTTTCGTCGTAAGAGACCTTCAGGCACAAAATTCTCCTTTTCCCTTTGGCACGGACGCGGCAGTAGGGAAAGAGAAAGGCAAAAAAGCGATTGAGGCGAAAAGTGATGGTCTCTATCTTTTTGCTTTAGGTCAGATCACCGTAGGCTACCCAGACGAAAAATTGCTGGAAGATCAGAATTGGAAACATAAGGAACCAGTTCCAAATCCACACACGAAACAGCAGCCATCCGATTCAATTGAAGAGTATATTGCTCTAGCCAAACCAAAAACATGTATGCCAGCAAGACAGCCAAGTAATTACCAAAAAGTAATCGTCAACCGTGTCGACGCTTTTCTATATGCCAGTGACTATTTGCTCTGGAGAACCTGTAATGGCTTCGAGCTCAATGGTGGATTCGTTGCTCCCGATGTCGCACTTTTGAATGCTGGAGATGCTGATGGCATGGGGCGAGACACCGAACCCAAGAATGCCGTGCGATACGACTATCGCCTTCGTGCAGGAGTGAAGGCATTTTCGGTGTTGAAGGAATTCTTTGAGCAGGAATAATTCACAATCCGCTGCACTCGGTGTCGGCAATTGATGCGGGTTCGGGCACGGGGAACATTGCATTCATCGAATATTTTTCGAAGTTATCTTTGAAATACGTCCAACTCGAAACATTTGGCTTATTCTTCACGATGCAACGTGGCGCATCAAGATAAATCTGCGTTCCAGACCGTTGGATTTCCTGTTTAAAAAATTCAGGCAGAGGTTCATTTTTTTCGATCTTTTTAACAATCGCATTAAAGACCAACTGTCCAGCTGCACCTTTCATCTTCATCCACGGGATCCAAGGACTCACACGTGTCCAGCTGACCTGTACCTGCGCGACTGAATCGACGGCGCTCAGCTGGCGCACATCATTGCGAGAAAGAACGTAACTAAACGACTCATGGGCTTTGTATGTTGCTTCAGGTGAATAATCCGTAAACCGAGTATCTCCGGCAAGAGGGTTCGGATAACTTAGAGGAACGTCGATTCGCAGAATGCTGGTGTCGCCGAAGGATTCGACGTTGAGCTGCATTGATGCAGGAATGCGCTGTTGCACGAGTGCATTGGCAATATGAACCACAGGAACAGTTTCACCTGTCCATGGGTTTTTCCATTGTCTGAGAATTTCGCCCGTTGCGGGATCGAGATAAAAAGTCATCTCGCGTGAAGTGACCATCCAGTTGCCAGCGTCATCTGCAAGACAGCGAGCCACATTGAATCCAGCGATCTTGAACAATGTTTGTGGTTTCTCGGATCCAATTCCCGTTGTTGTGACGTTTCCATTCCATGTGGTCGTTGAGGTTTCGCCCAGCGTGTTGCAGCGAATTTTCATAAAATCTTTTGCACTGACAGGGGTGGTTTCTGCGTGTGCTGCAGAAGCAACAAGACAGAGGAATGTCATAACGGCCGTGCGGCAGAATTGAATTTGGACACGAAAGGCGTTGAACATGAAGTGAGTTCCTCAATTTCGCGGACACACTCCTGAGTTTTGCAAATTTGTTGGCAAAAGCTCGGGAGATTGGCTCGTGCTTCTCTAGCCCAAGCTTGCCTACGGCTCAACCAAATTGAGCCGAGTTTTGCTGTTTATAGATAGATTTTGATTAAATTAAAAAGTGAATGATACCGTATTCTTAGATGGCGAGCATGAGGACCCACTGGCTGACGGAGAGCCTGAACAACAGCGTTCGACCTGAACCTGCAGGGGTTTCCCCGCCGCGCTGCGTGGAAGCCTCAGAGAGCCGGACTCTTCGGCCTTGGCTAGTTCTTTGCCCTGAGCATCAAGTGCGATGGCAGAGTTGAATTTGCAGGATTGGTCGGGTGTGAACTCATCCATAAATTCGCTGAGCATGATGGATTCGGTAAAGGGGAATTCAAACCCCTTTCCCGGCAATCCTATCTTCTGAGCCAGTGCGTTAATCTGCCCTCGCGCCGCAAGTTCTTCGCTGAGTGCAGTGCGTGCGCAACCAAAAATAGTGGGCAATGAGCAGGCCTCAACTTGCTGCGCTGTGGAGTGAAAGAATTTCAACTGTGATTTGAGTGACGAGGGAATCGTTTCGAAGACACGCTCCAATTCACCTGTTGAAAAATCTTTGTGATTGCCGTTGAGAGCGAATGAAATCGCATCAGCAATGTAAAGAATGACTTTGCTCGCGTTGGAGCGCGCTGCATTTGCCGCGGCATCTTGTGTGATGAGCTGCACTGCAGCTTGCAATCCGGACTGGCCACCTTCCTGCAAGTCATTGCCGCCGTCGGCTATCCAGCTCTTAACTGTTGAAGCGAGGGTCTTTTCGTCTGAGAAGGGAACAACTTGTGCAACTTGATCGCGGTATCCAACGGCAGCAAAGCGAGCGTCCCAACCTTTCTCCTGACGCAGACGCGTCGCAAATCGTTCAACACCATTTTTCACTGTGTTGAGGCTGTCTTCCATGCTTGCAGTGATGTCGATGACAAAAACAATGTCTGCTGGTTTCTTGTCCGATTTCCCCTCAATCATGCAGTTTTTGGGAAAGCTGAGAATGTTTGTATCGGACTTACTCAATTTAATTGTCTTCGATTTTTCCTGCTCACAAGAAACAGGAAATCCAATGTTCATGATAGATGCCGGCCGCTCTGAGGCCTGAAATTGTGTGGGCTTACACCCGGTCAAGAGTGCCAACGTCACAATGCAGGCTGAAATGGATTTTTGACTCAGCATGTTTATGCTCCGACGTTTTTCGAATGAATCACTCTTATCTTATGCACTTTTTTGTCTGTCCGCGTCGGTCAGAGGTTTTGTTTTTGACACACAGTCATAGATAATTGCAGGCGGTAAGTTACGCAGTTCAATGCGGGATGACCGGATCGCGAAGTGGTCTTCAAACATTTTTCTGAAGAGCGAAGTGTACTGAAACGCAACAAAATGTCCATCGGGTGAGAGAACCCGGGCAGCGCTCATGAGAATGCTTTGTGTGATTTCCGTTCCCAGACTCGCGTAGGGAAGACTTGAAATAATAGCCTCGACACTCTGAATATTTCTTTTTGCAAGAATGGTTTCGAGGGAACGGGCATCGGCGAGAATGACTTCGACATTGGTTTGATTTTTGAGTCTTTCTTTGAGCAGATTTACAGACTCTGGATTAAGGTCAACAATTAGAATGTGCTGATTTGGGTTTGCTTGTCGAATCATTTCATTTGTGATGGCACCTGTACCAGCACCAAGTTCAACGATGGTAGAAGTCTTTTTTAGGTCAATACAGCCAATCATTTTCTGAGCTAGAAATCGCGATGAAGGAACGATGGCCCCGACTTCCTGAGGATTCCTCAGAAAATTTCTTAGAGTGTGTGTCATGTCTTTCCATGATTGTGACAAAATCACATCTCCCCTTAAATTCGAGTCTTCCTATTTGAAGACAGCGTTCATCAGCTCCTGAAAGTTGGACGAAAAAGCTGCTCTAGTAACGGAGGCGTTTGTCGTCAGTGCAGAAAGCGCATTTGTCAGATTTTGAGAATTTTCGACGGCGTTCTTCACACTCTCCTCGCTCACGCCCAATTCACCGGCAGCTGCGCGCAGAGTGACGCTGTCGTTGAAAGTCTTGAAGATTTTCGAGATTGGATCGGGTTTAGTGAAATCAACACCCGCTTGCTTCAAAGCGGTTTGATAGGACACGGTATCTTCTTTTATTTTGCTGATGAAAGGTCCTTGCTCCGTGTAAATCGACTTCACT
>CAYWSV010000073.1:0-2772 GCA_964460155.1 uncultured Oligoflexia bacterium
ACCAACCATTCTTTTTTAATTACTTACATAGTCTGCGCCTTCACCGTGGAAATTGTCAGCGTTTTCATGGCCACTCGAATGTAGTCGAGGTTTATCGAGGTGGCCTAATTGACAACGAGAGTTCGTCTGCTGCAGCTCAATTTTTAAACGGAAAATATCTTGTTGCAAATTGCTACCTGCGCCAGCCTGCAAAAGAGACACTTCAAAGACTCGAGAAACACATTAAGCTGGCAGAGCTCAACTCAGATGAATTTGTTTGGGTTTCTTACGAGGGCTCACAGGGACATGTCTTTGTACGTGTGCCGCGTGAAAAATTACTGATCATGAACGACGAAAGTTCAATCGAGAACATCTCCAATTGGATTCACAAACACATTTTTGAATCAGCTCCCTCTGTAGAAGTCCATGCGTATGAGGGCCTCAACAAAGGCGCAGTGAGTTCATGAGTCTATCAAAGACGTATTTAGTGAATGAAATTTATCCGTGTTTGCAGGGAGAGGGACCAAATATTGGTAAACCCTCGATGCTCGTTCGCCTGCAAATTTGTAATTTACGCTGCACGTGGTGTGACACTCCATACACGCACACGATGAAGAGTGACCCCGATGTTTCTCTTTCAGGAACAGTATCCATTCAGAAATTTCGCCGAATGGAACTCTCCGAAATCATCGAATCGATTGAAAGCTCGTCCAAGATTCGGCACGTTATTTTGTCGGGTGGGGAGCCAACTCTGCAGGATTTAGCACCCCTATTGGATGCATTGAAGAACAACTACTCTATTGAAGTTGAAACCAACGGAACCCAAATTCCACATCAACTTCATAAGTCTTTTCTTGAAGAACACTATGCTTCTGCGCAGTGGAATGTCTCTCCAAAAGGAAGAAATGCTGGGCAAGAAATAAATTCTGAGGCTCTTGAAAATTGGGCGAAATTGTCACTTTCGCATGGAAAAGTGTTTTTCAAATTTGTTGTCAGAAAAGAAAACTATCATGAGGACATTGAGGAAATGGTTGAGCTCGCTGAAAGATTCCAGCTTCCAACTCAACGTATTATTCTCATGGCCGAGGGAACTAAAACTGATAGCCAAACCAACAACGAGTGGCTTGAAAATATTTGTTTGGAGAATGGGTGGATGCTGTCACCACGGCTGCATGTGTTGAATCACGGAGAAAAACGCGGAGTCTGAGCCATAAAATTTAAACTCCGAGAACACTTTTTGTATCAAGCCAATTCAATTCATAAGTCCGCTGACCAGATTCTCGATTTAAAAGAATATTGATTTCAAGAATCTTCTTTGGCTTTCGACAATGTGTTGTGGAGAAAAAACTGAACCACCCTGATTGATCCACATTTTCAGCCCATTCAATCATACAGATTGATTGAGGAGAAAACTCTAATTCTAAGCCCAGATGACAAAGCTCATTATCATTTTTCAATCGATACAAATCGAGATGACAAACTCTTTGGACATCAGACTGAGATTTTTCAATGTCGAGCACGTTTAAAATTGAAAACGTCGGACTTGAAACAGTCTTTGTGTAGCCAATTTTTGCCATGAAAGTCTGAGTGAATGTTGTTTTGCCTGCGCCAAGATCACCATTCAAAAAAATCCACATACCAGCATGAACATGTTTCTGAATTTCAGAAACAAGCTGTTCAAGGCCTGCTAAGTCGGTCTCAATTGACACCAACGGTGCCCCTGGCCCCCAACTATCTAAACTGATTTTACTCTCCATGGTTGGCCACGAAAAAATTAAAAGGGTTCAGCAACACGCCCCTCCGAAACGAGGGACAAAAGAAGTGAGGCCACCTTTGAGGCGGACTCTGAGCCCGGTGCTTTAACGAGGCGTGCTTTAAATTCAGCACCTGACCTGCGAAGCTCCTCAACCAGATAGAGAATTTTTTCTTTGACGAGCTCATCCTCGTTGCACCAGACGGCCCAACCCTTGGCAGAAAAGAGCTTTGCATTGATGATTTGATCACCACGACTTTGATGAATTCCCAGCGGAACCAGAATCATTGGAATGCGCGCTGCAGCCAATTCAAAGATTGAACTTGCACCGGCACGACACAAAGCTACGTCGGCAATTGAATAAGCGAGAGGCATCTCAGTGTTTAAAAACTCGAACTGACGATACGAAGGTAAGTTTTCTGTGGGAAAGCTTTTACCCTTGCCTACTATGTGGATCACATTCCATGTTCGACAGATTTCGGAGAGCGCCTCTGCAAATTTTCGGTTCAAACCCTCCGCTCCCAAACTTCCTCCGAAGACCAACAGGGTTGGCTTGTCGGATTCAAACCCAAAAAAACTGTAAGCCTCGGATTTCTGTGCTTTGAAAAGTTCGGAGCGCAACGGGATTCCGGAAATACGAACTTTTTGACGAAAGCGGGGAGGAATGGATGAAAGTGTCTCATCAAACGACACCAGCGCTCTTTTGGCGAAGGGCAAGGTTAATTTGGTTGCCAATGCAGGTGTAGCATCTGACTCATGAATCACAACAGGAACACGGTTCAGCCAAGCGGCCCAGACAACCGGTGCAGAGACAAAGCCGCCCTTAGAAAAAACGCAGCGAATTTTGTGCTTTCTGATCCAGTACACTGCAGCGAAAAATCCCAGTAAAATATTTATGGGATCGATAAAATTCTGAAGGCTAAAATAGCGTCTAAGCTTACCGGTGCGTATCGGAACGTAAACCCAATCTGGCCGATTTTGAGAGACGATTTGTCTTTCCATCCCCGACCGACCACCGAAATAAAACACCTTGACCTGAC
>CAYWSV010000073.1:2872-15682 GCA_964460155.1 uncultured Oligoflexia bacterium
ACGATTTGTCTTTCCATCCCCGACCGACCACCGAAATAAAACACCTTGACCTGACCAGCATCAACCAATGGCTTGAGGGGTGAGTCTTCATTAGAGATGATTGCAAAATGAGGAAGAACATGGCCGGCAGTTCCTCCACCCGTTAATCCCAAAGCAATCCTATTCGAAGTCATAGTCATCCCCGCAGACAATCGTAGATCAGAGGTGATCTTTGGTATTCCAGGTGTAGTGATAAGAATCGTCTTCCAAATCGATTGCTGCGCGAGTCATCTTGAGAGGCGCGAACGTATCGACCATTACGGCCAATTCATTTGTTTCACGGACTCCAACACTCATCTCGTATTTCTCGGGATGAGGTCCGTGCGGAATTCCACAAGGATGATAACTCATACTGTACTGCTCAATGCCTTTACGACTGGTAAATTCGCCCTTGACGTAGAAGAGGATTTCATCGCAATCGACGCTGCTATGAGGATAAGGACACGGAATGGCATTCTTGGCGTAATCCAAAATCCGCGGAACGAAATTCATGATGTAAAAGCCACGCCCAGAAAATGCAGTGTGAATCGTTGGCGGCAAATGCACTGAACTCGTTTTAGGCTGGTAAGCATGAACCGAAAATGCAAACGGATAGCACCAACCATCCCAGCCAATGACCCTGTAGGGAAACTCTGTGTACTCGTGCTTGCTTAAACGATTAAGCTTTTTAACGATGAACGGAGGGTTCTCGCTTTCAGGAATATTCATCAAACGGCTTGGTGAGCGAAAGTCTCGGTGAGTAAATGGCGCATCGAGTCGCAATTGACCCTGACTCAGACGAAATTCTTTGGGCACTCCAAAATCCTTAGAGCCTTCCACGATCAGCAAGTAGAGCGGCTTAGCGAACTTGAATCGAGAGGCAACGCCCTTTGGCACATAAAGGTAATCGCCATCTTTGAAGTCGATTTCACCAAAAATCGCTTGGCGAACTCCCTGACCTTCCGCGACGCAATACCTTTCGTCGGCGTCACCATTAATGAAGAAATCCTGAGATTCCTTATCCGGACGAGCGACACCAACCGAGCAATCGTCGTTGAAAAAAAGTGTTTTTCGGGACTCTAAAAGAGTTCCACCAACTGGATGTTTAGGAGTTTTGAGATGGCGACGCTTCAACAACTCGATCGCATCCGCTTTATCCTGAGGGAAGCCCTTGTTTGGGTTTTGGTAAGCTTCGACTTTGACTTCATGCGTTGGAGCGCGCTTTTGGTACAGAATTGAGTAGAGATCACTGAATCCGTCTCGCGTAAAAACGTGTTCGGCCACCATCTTTCCCTCAAATTCAAAGACGGTGTGTGGTTTTTCGGAGACAACTCCCAGTCTTCTGTAATCGATCATGTCAACTCCCGCGTCTGTTATTCCCCACCGGTTCTAAGTGCGCTATTGTCTCCAGCCGGACGGGAAAATCAACTTAGGAACGCAGAAAATCGCTGGGAAAAATGCAAGATGAATAAGTCAATTTTGATTGTCGCTGACCCTCTTGAGAAGCTCAGTTTTGCATCCGATTCATCTCTGGCGATGGCTCAGGGAGCGTTGTCGCTTGGCTACCGTGTTTGTTGGACAACCGCTGAAAATATTGGACTTCTTAATGGAATCCCCGTGATTTCTGAGCTGACTGAGCTCGCTGCAGTGCAAGCGCATGACGCACCCGTACTAAAAAGCATTCAACGAGGGAGTGATCTGACCCCGGCATCCGATTTTTCTAAGGTCCTCATACGCAAGGATCCTCCATTCGATTCTTCTTACACCGATTTGTGCTGGATTTTGTCGCAATGTTCTCACGAACAGGTCATCAATGACCCTCGATCACTTTTGACCTTCCATGAAAAACTCACTCCGTGGCACCTCTTGAACAAGGGTCTCATCGCAAGCCACCAGATGGTCCCGACCCTCGTCTCCAAAAATCCAAGGGACCTGACTTCTTTCGCACGCTCTCAGTTCGAGATGGCAGATAATTTTTTAGCTCCTTTTCGCAATCTCGAGGAGTTCAAAGGTTTCATTTTTAAAATTTTGTGTAAGCCCTGGAGAGGACATGCCGGTCGAGGCGTCCATACTTTTGCCTCTGCAACAGAGTTTGAGAAGTGGCTGAATCAGCAACAGCCGTCGCCCGCAGGCGATCCTTTTTTGGCTGAACACTGTATGCTTCAACCACTTCTTCCAGAGATTCACTCACACGGTGATCGGCGCGTTTTCCTCGTCAATGGTAAAATTGAATTTGACTTTGTTCGCCGTCCAGCGACAGGTCGAATCGAAGCAAACCTCGCTCAGGGAGGTCATGCATCGCTTGAAGATATGTCTGAAGAGGTTCTCGTAACTTCCGAAAGAATTGCCCAATATCTTCAGGAAAACGGTATTCTCGTGGCTGGACTCGATTTTATCGGACAGCGCTTAACTGAGGTCAACGTAACCTCTCCGACAGGTATACGAACTTTTGAGAAATTGAGCTCAAAAAGTATTACAACGGCACTCATGCAAAATCTTCTGAATCATTCATCGGGAGCCTGAACTCGAATATGCGAACTCAAAGACTTATATTTATCGCGTTGGGCTCGGCCGTAATGCACTCTGGCTGTGTTAGCAGGCAAGCGGAACAATGGTCGCAAATTTCTCTGCGCAACGGAGTTGCTAATCTTCGGAAAGGTTGTCAGTTAACTGCAAAAAGCGGATTTACGGCTGAACTCAGTCTGACAAACCAAGGAACAACCCGCATTGATGCAGCCTGGGATAATGCTGGTCATCTGAATGGACAAGTCGTGAATGCGCTGGGCGAAGACCTGATCAATTTTAAAATCGACGGCTCGGGAATTCTACAAACAGATGTGACTTTAAAAAAAGAGGTCGCACTTGGATCAGCTCTTGAATTTCTTGCTGAACTAGGCACCGCAAAGACGAGGCTTTTACTCTGTTCGGGCTTGTTTCTTGCCGGAAACGAGGCTCATGCACAAAGCTTTGGTCAAGAATCTTCAAAGGCAGAGTTCGACGTTCGAACACACTCCTCACATTGGCGAGTGGACTCGAATTTGAAATCAGCACAACCAAATACTGCACGTCCGGAGGATGAGATCAAGGTCAGCACCGAGGTCAAAACTTCAGGAACGTTTTTTAGAAGATTAGTTGCATCTGTTGAATGGAGCGGAAAAAAGAAAGAGGGCTTCCTACGTCCCGAGGAACTGACGATTCATGCAGGCACGACTAAAATTAAATTGTCGTTCCTCGATTTTGAGTAACTTTCTTTGAAACTTCAGCCATCAGATCTTTGGGCCTTGAATTTTCGCGTTCTTTGTCTTCTTCCCGCTTCTTTCTGCGGGCCTCAAGTGTTGTAACCATAGAAGAGAACGTCGCAAAGGCGGATTCAAAATCCTCATCCGAAAGGCCTTGAACGCGCGTGAGCAATTGTTGGAGTATGTAGTTCCGTTTTTGTAGACGCCCCATGCTGTCGAAACGAGCAGCCTGATCGTCCATCAATCGGGCCAATTCATTTTCGTCAAAGGACTGTTTCATCGTATGCCCCCCTAGAGCTTCTTTGGGGATCGGCAGATCTCAATAAGAGGTAAGCCGGTGGCAGCATCTTGACATCGGCAAGAATGAGCGACCGTACAGTCTCGTCATGCACTGGGATAACATCTTTGCGACGGTGGAGGAGAAGCTATGCTGAAAGCGCTATTTGCGTTCGTTGTTTTGACAATCGCCTCTGCGGCGTCGGCCATCTTTTGGGCACAGGACTGGTGGTCGCAAAAAGCAATTCAAGTCAAACAGCCGATTGAAATGACAATAAAAGAAGGTTCAACAATCCACGGTGTTTCAACAGAGCTTCACAAATTGGGGCTCATTTCCTATGAACCGCGTTTGTTCGTTCTGGGCTGGCGAATCACGATGCCGCACTCAACACTGAAGGCCGGTGATTACCGCTTTGAAGGCGAACTGACCCCGCTGAAAATTGCCCGCATACTTACAACCGGCCAAACGGTGACCATTTCGTTCACCATTCCTGAAGGCTGGAACATGTATCAAATCGCTGAGCGCCTTCAGACAATTTTTCCAAAAACACCAAAGGAGCAGTGGCTTGTGCTCATGAGGGACAAGAAATTGCTCGAAACTCTTCCCGGACAACCACCGACCGCGGAAGGATTTTTATTTCCGGAAACCTATACTTTTAACCCCCGTGCCCAGCCGCAGGATGTTCTCGCCGCGATGACTCAGGAGTTTAAGAAGAACTTCACACCACAAATTGTCACTCAAGGTGAGCAGCTCAAACTGAGCCCGCTTGCCATAGTGACCCTTGCGTCCATCATCGAAAAGGAAACCGGAAAAGCAGAGGAGCGTCCTCATATTTCTTCGGTTTTCCACAATCGCCTGCGCATCGGTATGCGGCTGCAAACAGACCCCACAGTCATTTACGGGATGTGGGAAAGATACGACGGCAACATTCGCAAAGACGATTTACGCACACCAACGCCATACAATACATACGTTATTTCAGGCCTGCCTCCGGGTCCGATTGCAAGTCCTGGGTTGGCAGCCTTAAAAGCCGCAGTCGAGCCATTACAAACAGAGGATTTGTATTTCGTGAGCCGAGGAGATGGAAGCCACATCTTTTCGACAAATTTGCGCGACCATCAGAAAAGTGTTTATCAGTACCAAATTCGGCCGGCAAAAAACAAATCGGCTCAAAACTAACACGGTGGGCAACGCTTTGAAGACCAACCAGCCTTGGTGGAATGAACAATCGCACTTGGATCTGGTTTCGGGTCCCAAAATTATCGAACAGTGGAAGATCCAACTTTTTGGAACGGATGCTCCCACACCGTCTCAAATTCAATCAGTTGCTGCTCTGACTCAACAACTTTGGGAAAAATTCAACACCCAAAGGGCAGATCTAGACCGTGATTACATGTCTGATGAAAAATCAATGCAGGCCTATTTAGCCTCATTCTTTATTCCGAACATCGAGCGTTGCAGAATTGTCTTTTCGCACCCCGAGGTTTCAAAAATTCTTGAAAAGATTGTTTCACTCGAGACAATTCGAATCCTTGATTTCGGTTCAGGTCCCCTCAGTGGATCTATTGGACTTCTTTTAGCGTTGAACGATTTGAAAAGCAGCTTGGACAAGAACATATTTAAAAGCAAGAAGATCGAGATATTCGCAGCTGAGCGCTCGGAAAAGGCAACAAAAAAAGGAAAACACATCATCGAAAATTCAGTCTCCCCGGAGATTGAAATTGTTGTTTCGCGGGGAACATCTATTCCCAAAGATAAAGAGTTCGATATCGTTATTGCAGCGAACGTCATCAATGAAATACCCGAAAAGCATAAATCAAAAACTCTAATTCAACTTGCAGAATCGCTGACTTCTGATCGAGCACATGTTGGTGTTGTTTTGGAACCAGGACAGGAGGTTCATTCAAAAGGCCTCAGCGAACTACGTGATACTCTTTGCGGAACGAATACACTCAACGTAAGTATTGTCGCACCCTGTCCGCATACGAAGCCTTGTCCACTCTCACCGTCGACAGGTCGAAACGATTGGTGCTGGTTTAAATCTACATTTAATACACCAGATATTTTATCCGAAATTGATAAGCGTTCTAAGATTCAACACGGTGAACTCGCATATTCCTATATTGCCTTCACTCGTTCTGACAAAAGCGAAAAAAGCCTCACCAGTCGTACTCTGTGGGCCGTGGCAGTCAGCGATGAAATGAGTGTTGGTCAACCCTCTGATCAAGAGAAAAGACTTCAATACTACAAACACAGCCGAGTCTATCCTCAACAAGAGGTTGACTCAAAACTATTGGAGCGCATAGCCGCAAACGGATTGAAGACTAAACTATGTGCTCGTTCAGGTGATTTTCTGGCGGGATTAAATTCAACTGATAAACCTCGAGCAATCGTACGTAGAGGACAGGAAATAGTATCCGAAAACGAATTTGAAGTTATCATCAAGGAGCGATGATCAGTTATTCATCTTTTTAAGCTTAACAGCGTAGTCATAAATATATTCGCCCGCGCTCCACAAACTCACGACCAACGCTAACCACATAGCCACGAGGCCCCAGAAGGAAAAAGAAAAGAACCCCCACTGGGATGACAGGGTCAAACCAACAATTCCGACATCAAGGAAAAAAGTCTTTGTTTTACCGAGCCAGCTCGAGGAAATGGTGATGTTATCCTCGTGTGCTGTAATGCGCAGTGCATTAATCCCCAGATCTCTCACGATGAGAATCACAGCCATCCAACCGGCGAGTCGATGTTTTTCGACGAGAATAATCAACGCAGAAACAACGAGGAGCTTGTCAGCAAGAGGGTCAAGCAGTTTACCAAGAATGCTCTCAACCCCATATTTCCGAGCAATCCAACCATCAAAAAAATCTGTGATTGCTGCAAGCGCAAAAAGCAAAGCAGCCGCAAGGTCTGTATGAGACAGAGGGACAACCTGACCAATTGAGCTGAGCACGACACCCTGATTCATCAGGGCTACAACAGCAGGAATACAGGCAATGCGGAGGAACGTGAGTTGATTGGGCAGTCTGCGCAACCAAGGCGACACATTCTGAGTCATGCTTGAACACCCCTCTCTGAAAGTCGCCCTTCTTCGGCCGACCCAAACCTGTGGGCTCTTAGCATGATCGCCACTGAAGAGAAATCCTCGGCGGAGGGAAGTCAAGAATCATCTCTGACAGCCTTAAAATGCCATGGAAACGGCACATTTGCTTGACGTCGAGGGTCTCGCAATTTAATTTCGGGAGCACAAAAGTGCATAAAAATGCACAAAAATTAATCACTTGGAGGTTCCACTATGAGCGTTCTCGTTGGCCGTCAGGCGCCTAACTTCAAAGCTGAAGCTGTTGTCAACGGTGATTTCAAGGAAATCCAGCTCTCCGATTACCGCGGCAAAAAAAACGTGGTGCTGTTTTTCTATCCTTTGGACTTCACATTCGTGTGCCCTACAGAACTGCACGCGTTCCAAGAAAAGCTCGCTGAATTCCACAAGCGCGACGTTGAAGTCCTTGGCTGCAGCATCGACAGCAAGTTCTCCCACTTCGCATGGCTCAACACATCGAAAGACCAAGGCGGGATTGCCGGCGTTAAGTACCCTCTCATCTCTGATATCCACAGAACAATTGCTCGTGACTACGACGTTCTGAGCGATGGCGGCGTTGCGTTCCGTGGTCTCTTCTTGATCGACAAGAACGGCGTAGTTCGTCATCAATTGGTCAACGACTTGCCACTTGGCCGCAATGTTGATGAGGCAATCCGCCTTGTCGATGCTTTGGCTCACGTTGAAAAACACGGTGAAGTATGTCCAGCTAACTGGTCTGCAGGCAAGGACGCAATGAAAGCTACAAAAGAAGGCGTTTCTACCTACCTCGCTAAGCACTAATTGGTCCCAAGTCCCCGGAAAAGCGCGGAGCTCTGTATGCGGGCTCCGCGCTTTTGCGTCAATCGCACGTCTTTATCAATCCGACGAAAACTTCAAAAATGCTATTCTGAATCAAAGGGTAAATGAACAAGGCATGCCACAGCTTTGGGTACTGCTTTTTGTTCTTACGATGACTGTCCACACAGGAGTGTCGCCTTGAGAGCAGTGTCTGCAATTCATTTTGTATTCGTCGGACTGTTTGTCTGGTTGCCGCTTGTCGCGAACGCACAGGAGGACATTCCGTCTCCGACCGGAGCCCCCGAGCGTGATTCAGACAAACCCGTGATTGTTGGGAAGGAAGAAAACGAAGAGGAAGATAAACCGATACGCAGCAAACAAAGAAATGTAATTGCTGGAACTGGTTTTATCTTTATTGGCCCGCAAGCGGATGTGGGCTACCTGTCTACAACTCCAAACTCGGCGAACATCTTGAGTAAACTCGAGTCAAACGCCAGTGGATGGCTCGTGGAACCCAAGTTGGGCTTTGGTTTGTTCAGCGAAAAAATTGCACTCGATTTGCTCGCAGGCGTTCAAATCAGTTCGCTCGCAGGTAAGAAACTTGGTCAGGTTGCCGATTTCAGTAACGAATCTCCGGACACTCCCTACGAAAAGTTCGACACTCCCGTAAATTATACTGCTTCAGGAACTTCAACTCTTCTCGAGGGCAACGCAAGAATTCGAATGTCCGAGGGCTCGATTCAACTGGGATTGTCGGCAACAACGGTTTTTTCTTCAGCGAAGAAGCTCTACTCATCAATTCCTGATGTGGGCGTTTCATATGCCGTTCTTGCAGGACCCCAATTTGTCTATGAAAGTCGCTCGAGAGAGAACCTATTTAGATTGGGAGCGTCAACGCAATTTGCCCTGACCGGGAATCAGCGCAGCGCGTTTAACTTCAAAGTTGGCGGCTCGTACTCTTTCCTACTGAACTCGCCATTTCTCACTGTGACGGAAAAGAAAGTAACAAAGTCTCGCACCACTGTGCAAAAGAAAATTGTAACGACACGTGAACAGACAGTTCTTGAAAAAGAAAACGTGAAATTCATTTTCGATTCGCAGACAATCAACTTTAAATTTAATAAAGCAGAACTTTCTGACCGCTCAAAGGCATTCGTGCAAGGTCTCGGACAAATCTTTGCTGCACAGCGTTCTGACTGGCAAAAACTCACCGTCGAGGGACACACAGACTCAAAGGGTAATCCGGAATACAACAAGAGACTTTCACAGCAACGTGCAGATAACGTTAAACGTGTTCTCGTCGAAAATGGATTAAGTGCAGATGATATTGAAGCGATTGGCTACGGAAAAGAGAGACTGCTGAAAAATCCTGAAATGAGTGAAATCGACTTCGCAAAAAATCGACGAGTCGAGGTTATCATTCAAGGATTGCGAGACGCCAGAATTCTTCAGCGTTCAATCAAGCGACTCGAAAATGAAATATTCGCCTCACAACGAAAAAATCAGGCTCCTGCTGAGAACAAAGAAGGTGAGCAATAATGATGCGACGTTCTTATTTTCTTCCTCTTTTATTCGGCATTGTCTGCACATCAGTCCTCACAGAAGGACATGCTGCTCCGCGCAAGCGAAAATCAACTGACAGTGTTTTGGGTGCAACAACGACCCAAAAGAAAATACGCGTACAAGGAGAAACAAGCGGACTGAGCGGTATTTTGGGCGGCGAATATGGACTTCTGAAAGCGACGCCGACAGACACCGAGACATTCGGACCAAAACAAGGGTCAACTCTT
The DNA here is from genome assembly GCA_964460155.1 of uncultured Oligoflexia bacterium. GTDB lineage: Bacteria > Bdellovibrionota_B > Oligoflexia > Silvanigrellales > Silvanigrellaceae > RFOM01. The sequence continues at coordinate 12,077 of CAYWSV010000073.1, forward strand.
GAATTGAAGCTCCTGACTGGATGGCTTTTTGATGACTTCATGATCGATAGCGGTCTGGGTTTTTATTACTACAAAATTCGAGGCGTAGAAAAGCCGCTTGAAAACGGTGTACGCATTGACGGAGACAGAGAGATTTCGGTCTCTGGTCTCATGCTCGAATTTTCGCCCTCCTATCGATTGACCGATTCTATCTTTGGCGGTGGAATTGCCCAAATCAGAACACCCGGCTTCGCCGACTATTATTCCGGAGCAGACCCATCTTCCGTGCTCTTTTCGCTGGGCGCGCAGCTGGGATATCAATTCTTCGACCGAGAACTGAATAGCCGGATCACCCTAAAAACAATTACAACTCTGGGGTTGAAGGGATGGAAAGACATTGCCTACCTCGGAGGTATTCAGTTCGGTCTGCCATTCCGTCAACCTGACTCGCTCGTCATCAGAAAAACAACAGTCGTAAATAAACTCAGAGATGTTGTTGAATACCGTAAAAAAGACTTCACAATTACGGTCTCTGCGAGTGTTGTTAAGCTTGCACTTGATAACATTCTGACTTTCTATGTTGATCCCTCAGGACGGCCGACGCTCACAGCAGAAGCCCAGTCCTTCCTCATCGATCTTGGCGCCTCACTCACTACCAACGCAGATTTGTTTGAAACCTTACGTATTGATGCCCAATCACCTGGCCACATCACATCAGTTCATGACAGTTTGATTTCGATTGGTGTATCCGCTTCTAAAGTTAAAAAGGGGCGCAGCCTTCAGGAAGTTGCTGATGGTGGAAATGCGAGTGTTGATTTCACTTTCAGAGGTGTGAAGGACACAAACCTTCTTGCAGAAAGAATTAGAAGTGCGATGAAGACCGCAAAAGTCCCAGAAAATTGTAACAAGAATGGAACATGTGAGTAGTGTAAAAGCAGATTGAATTATAGTTTTTTAGAAATTAGTTTGAATTCTCAGACCCGAAAATCGAATCGATGAGATCCCGGTACGGGTCTAGAATGACAAAGGCAAGTGAGGTGAGCAGGAGTCCACGCTGCGCCTTCGCAACCGAAGCCCACTGGAACACTCCTAATTGTAATCCGGTTTCAATAACCGAGTTCAAAACAGCCTCTAGATCCAACCCCTCGGCACCACACCCCAAAAGTTCCGCGATAATCCGTGACTGCTGGCTCGAGCGAGCAAAAAATCCGCTGAGCGACTTATTCAGTTGAGCAAACGTCACTGGGGTTTCGGTAATAACTCGACCTGAATCAGCAAATTCGAAACCGGCAAGCAAAACAACCAACGCGATGACTTTAAGAGCTTTATTCTGGAGAACTTCATCACTGAGACAGCGAACAGCGAGGCTCGCATCGTTGACGATTTGTTTTTCAGTTGAAAATGCCTCGAGCCGCCAAGCCAGCAAAGCCAATGGGTCCTGTTCGACTCTCTGCAGAACATCATCAATTGCTTTACCCCACAGCTCGGTCGACGGACCAAAGGATTCCTTGACGTGTAATTGGTTGTCCACCGCCCGTTCGAGAACTTCAGTTCCACTCGCAATTTGAAGCCCCTGTCTCATACCCAGCATCTGCAGGTCGACGACACGCATCAGCAACTCAAGCATTTCTCTTGGATAGTGCTCTAGCCCGATCGAAACCCATTCCTGAGGACGGCAAACAACAATGCGGCGAATAACAGCATTGCAGAATTGCTGGCTGAGATTCAGCCAGTCTGGCTCAGAATCGAGATATCTCAGTACATGAAAATCAGCCAATTGCTGATAAGCAGATTGGTCGAGCCACTCAGAGACAAGACGACTCTGAAGCCTTGTTTGTCTTGATTGGGCAAAAGATAGCAAACGTCTTGACTCAGGTGCAAACACAATGAAACCAAACTGCTGATACACAGCTGCGACCGAAGCTTCTAAGAAAGCCATCGATAGTGGAGTCACTTCAGACGCCAATGTCTCGTGAGCGCATTCCTGAAGGACACGCATGAGGGCCCGGTTTTTCGCAGCGCTCTGCTGCCAGTGTGCAAGTTGTGTAAAATCAATAGTTTGATTCATCATAATGACAGTTTCGCAGATTCATATTCGGAGTGCATGGCCTGGCCTTGCCGAACGCCAAATTGACGGTTGGCACACCAATTGCAGAGAGCTCGGAACTTTAAGGAGTTCTCCGAATGAACCGCACAGTCTGCGCCTCGCGAAATGTTTTCCACGTCACAAAAAAACGCCATATTCCGAAAAAAATCTTCGAGATTGTCGATTTTCTTCAGCTTTTTCCGGCTGGATTAGCTTCGGCCGAAATTGCACGGTCACTGCGTGGAGTCGTGCGGACTTCAGGTTATTACTCTCAACTTTCACAGGCACGCATAGAGGCAACCCGCAAACAAATTCAAAGAGCAAGACACTACCTTATACAAACAAACGCCAGCATTCGACTTGATTACTGCAAAAAGCTCAGAGTCTGGCGAACGGTAAGTATCACACAGAGCGCATGCTGACGACTCGTTTAAACTAGGCAAATTTGCTTCACCATAAGTGCTCAACAAGCTCCTATACTTGAAGTGGAGGGTTGAGGAATGAGCCGTGCCTTGAAGATTGTCTCTTTTGCTTTGGCAGCTTTGATTGTCACGGGACTGGCTGTTGTCGTAAAGATCAGCCACCTTAAATCTGGCGTTGTCTCGACTGGTAAAACCGAGGTTCAGCTCAATGTTACGGTGCGCGGCACAGGCGGGCGGGCCGTTAGAAATGCGCGAGTCTCTGTCTTCGATCCGGATCAAATCGTTCTAGGTAAAACAAACGACTCGGGAATGTTGGCGCTCAAAGCATTGATGTCGAGTGGTCGCTCGTTGATTCTACAAGTCGACGGTGTTGCATTTAAAATGCAAAGAACAATACTCATTCCGCGCTCAATCGACTATCGTTCATCTGTGTTTTTTGATTTGGCAGAGGTGCACGAAGGCAATGCAACGCTTATATCAACTGCAAATACTGAAACGGCATCACTCGTAGACAAACCAACACCAATTCCTTTGACCTTGGAATTGGACACACAAAAACTGAAAATGAGTGACGAATTTAAAAAATCATTCGCTGAGGTGGTGAACCTCGCGGCTCTGAAATTTGATCCCGCAAAGGAATCTCGCGCTCGATGTCAGAGTTGGGATTCAACGACCAGCGTTATTGAGTGTGAACTTATCACCTCTGATGGAAAATCTTTTTCGAGGCTGTTCTCGTCTCTGCCAAATACAGAACCTCTCGCTCACGTCTGGTTAAAGGATTTTTTTGAGCCCGAGCACAACGTTTACTCCAAAAAACTTGAAAAAAATGAATCCCTTTTCGTCATCAGGCATTTCAACCAACGCTACCGCGCATACTTTGGTGGGAAACCCGTTCAAGTATGGAAACAAAAGAAAGATTCGCATGTTTTACGGGTTAAAATGAAGACTGAAAATAGCCAAAATGAGTCTCAAGAGCTCGCACTCATCACCGAAGACGGGCGACTTCTGCAAAGAAAAATCACTCTACCAGCGACCAAACGGGTTTTCACAATTAGGATTCCTAATGAAAACAGGATTGAACTATCTAAGCGTTCTTCATCCAATTCATTGGCTCGGTAA
>CAYWSV010000074.1:0-13183 GCA_964460155.1 uncultured Oligoflexia bacterium
TAAAATGGGCGATGACTTCTGACAGAAAAGAACTTCTGCAATTTACAGAGCAGCTTGCGGAACTCAGTCCGCGCAGAATTATCGTCAACCATGGCAAGATCTACGAAGGCGAAGGAGGGAATCAAATTCGAACCTCCTTCGCCTCACTTTTTGGATAACAAAAACGCTTTCTGGAGCAGAAACCCCCGAGGATTTTAGCGGCAGGAGGCGTCTCCCTCTGCCAAACCATGACGCGCATAGTTTTGATTGATCAGACAGTAGTTAGGACCACGGCCATCGTTGCGTGAAGGGTCGGAATCGAGTGCCAACAGCGCCTCGTATGTATCAGTATACTGACTCGCCGTGTACAGCATCTTGAGGAACCACTGCCGCGCGGTCGCACGACCAACTTCGTTGCCATACTTCGCAACCAAAGCCTGAGTCAGATGATAATACGTAGAGCCGAAGATCAGTCCCTCTTTGTGAACTTCGCGTTCGTTCTCTTTTGGCGGATACATGTAGTTGCCATCGAGGTTACGCACCGGACGACCATCCGAAAAGAATCCGGGGCCAACGTCGGGCGAACCTGTGATCAACTGAGACACGGTGTCGCCAATACCCTCGGAGAAGGCGCGGTCGCGGATCCCGCCAGCGTTGTGATGCAGACCATGTCCCCATTCATGGTAAACGACGTCGGCAATTTCGCCTGTGTTTGCGCAGCCAATGGTCTTGCCGCTGCTTGTGCTGCGTTCGCCTGCCTTGAAAAAGTTGACCGAGCGACCGTTCCAGAAGGCGTTGCAGATGTCGTTCATATTTACATTTGCAACGACCTGCGTCGAAAACCAGTTGGGATTAATCACAGGACGAGCCCAAGCTTGCGCCACAGACAAATGATAGAACGTGGTGTTTTCTGCCAGTGTCGAATTCGACCTTGCATCAAACAATACGTCACCGTTGACGGCAGCTGAGGCTGTTTGCCCACTGCTGTTCACAACCTTGAACCGAGTTGAAGACAATGTGGCTCGCGCTGACTGGCGCTCGGGAATCTGAACAACACCCTCTGCGTTTGCATTGTAGGTTGTCGAACGTCCAAACCATCCACCCGAGCGGCTTTGGGCTTGCGCATAGGGCATGCCGACGGTTGATTGAGCTCCGCCAGGAGCGCGTTGATTCACAATTCCTTCGATGCGCGACTGAAAGAAAATCGTATTCGCGTTCCACGAGAGAATTTCATTCTTGTTTGCATGCGCAACGATAGTGAACGTATCGCCCGTTGCGGAGTTTGCCTCAAAACGCAACGATGGTTCGAAAATATATTTACCGTTTTGAGCGCGAGGAACATAACGCTCGGTCACTGTCTCAGCGTTCAGCGTTGCAGACGGCCCTAGAACAGCGCGTGCTGCGGCAAGAGCTCTGTCGGCAGGCACTTTGAAGCCTGTGAGGCTCGCGTCCTCTGCGCCGAATGTTTTGGTCACGACGCTTGTCAGCTGACCTTCGTTAAAGCGAAAAGTCAGTTCAGCGCCTTCAACCACTTTTCCACCAGCAGCTAGAAAGAAACTGGCAAAAACATGCTGGCCATCAGCAAAAAAGCGCTGGGAATCCCAAAGGAGAGTTAAGCCTTGAAGCGAGAGCTCCGAGGAGTGTTTAGAAGCGAAATGACGCAGATGTTTTTCAAGATGACGGGCAAACGTAGAGCGTCCGGCAGCCGACTTTGAAACAGACTTCAACCACTGCTCAAGACGAGCTTCACCACCGAAGACCTCGCGCAGATTCAATGGAAGTTGACCAAAACGAGACTTAGGGTCCTGCGTGACGGGGTCAACAGTGGTTACAAATCCAAGTGAACCGACGGTTTCACGGACAGGTGTTCCGCTCGAAACGCGGCCGATCGTGTGATTGGGGGCGGGAATCTGCCATGCCTGAAATGACTCTTGAGTTGCTGCAGCTTTGGAGACACGCTCCTCGGCAGGATGCGAAACCACCGCAAAGGCAGTCGGCGCAGCAAGTGTGGCCAAAACAGACGTCATGGTCGATAAACGGATTCCCTTCATGGAATATCCCCTCCCAAAATGGATGGAAAGACTCAAAATCGCGGAGTTCCTCGCGATTTATATAAAAAAGTAAGGCCTGAGCGGCACATTAACCGGTCGGCCAACTTACGTCAAGATTTTGACAAAATAAAAAGAGTGCGCCGAGAGCGCTTAGATGAACAGGCTGCTGATGGAGTCAGCGTTATGAATACGACGAATCGCTTTTCCGAGTAATTCCGCAACACTCAAGACTTGAATTTTGCTGCACGCCGCAGCCTCAGGACGCAATGGAATGGAGTCTGTTAAGAGGAGGGTATCAATTGCGCTCTTTTCAATGCGCTCCACAGCCGGCCCCGTAAGAATACCGTGAGTGACAGCAGCAATGACGCGCGTCGCACCGCGTTCTTTGAGAACATTCGCAGCCTGACTCAAAGTTCCAGCCGTGTCGCAAATGTCATCGACCAAAATGGCTGTTTTGTCTTTCACATCACCAATGAGGTGCATGACCTGCGATACCCCTGGACGGTCGCGGCGTTTGTCGACAATGGCCAAGCCGCAGTCGAGCAATTTCGCCAGCGCGCGTGCGCGTTCAACACCGCCCGCATCCGGCGACACAACAATCGGATTGCTCAACTCCATCCGGGCCAGATGCTCAAAAAACACCGGCTTGCTAAACAGATGATCGACAGGAACATTAAAAAATCCCTGAACGGCGCTTGTGTGCAACTCAAGGGTCAGAATTCTATTAACACCGGCGCTCTCGAGAAGGTCAGCAACAAGCTTTGCAGTGATTGGTGTGCGTGGAGCACTTTTGCGCTCCTGACGCCCGTATCCGTAGTATGGAATGACCGCCGTAATCCTTTGAGCACTCGCACGCCTCAGAGCATCAACCGTAATCAGCAGTTCCATAATGTGTTCGTTTGCTGGTGCACAGGTCGGCTGAATCACAAAGACATCGCGGCCACGCACATTCGACTCGATTTCAACACGGGTCTCGCCGTCTGAGAAGCGCCCAATCAGCGCAGAGCCCAAGGGAGCGTCGAGCCACTCACAGATCCGCTTCGCAAGTTGAGGATTCGCATTTCCGCTGAAAACAAGAAGTTCAGATTCCATGTTCATATCACCCCGCACCATAGACGGTTTCGATTGCACGTGAGAGCCAACCAATAGGGCAGACCTATAGGGTGAAAAATGCAACCTTTCAACGGGTTTTGAAAATTTCGGCAAGCACCCCAAGAAGCTCATCGATTTCGACGTCCGTTGACTCAGGAGACAGCGAAATTCGAATCGCGTTGCGCGCAAGTTCAGCATTCCCATGCTGTGCGAGCAAGACGTGAGAGGGACGATTGGCTGCACTGCTGCATGCCGAGCCGCTACTTGCATAAAAGCCACGCATGTCGAGCTCAAGGAGAATATCTTCTCCTCTGCGTTTGCTGCCATCGACGCTGAAATTTATTGTATTGGGTAAACTCTCGTCGATCGGAGTGTTGAGGGTAATACCGTCGAACTTGGATATGACATTCACGAGACGCTCTTTGCGCGTCGCCATGGCCGAAACTTTTTCCCACCACTCTGACTTTTGAAGCTCTTGCGCCACCAGTCCCAAACTCAGCACACCGGCAAGATTTTCGGTTCCGGCGCGGCGAGAACGTTCCTGTGCACCACCCAAAATCAGGGGCTGGAACTTGCGACCACGACGCAGAACAAGCGCCCCCACTCCGGCGAGTCCTCCCAATTTGTGCGCACAGACACTTGCAGAATCGTAGCCCTGACTCCACCAACTCTCAGTGGGAAGCTTTCCATAGGCCTGCACCGCATCCACATGGAAATGTATGTTCTGCAGGTTCACTTGAGATATTTCGGCTGGCAATTGCTTTGCCCAAGCTGGCCAAAACTCCTCATGAGATGCACGCCAGTGCTGGCCCGGTTTCACCTTCAACCAACGCACTGAATTTAACCAGTCAGCAAACTCGCGCGTGGGCTGAACAACTCCCGTTTCGTTATTCGCAACCATGACCGAAATGAGCACCGTGTTTGGGCGAATGGCTGCAACGAGAGCTTCGTTCGCTATGCGGCCGTTGCAATCGACGGGCAAAATCGTGAGCTGCATTCCATGCCGCTCTTGTAAAAATCGGAGTGGTTCAAGCACGCACGGATGTTCAACAGCGGTCGTTATGGCATGTAGCGTTGAGTAAGATTGTCCGGCTGCAGAAAACACACCAGAGCTCGCGCCCAAGACTCCAGAGGTTGCAATATTGTTGGCTTCCGACCCTCCGGAAACAAAAACAACCTCAGCAGGTTCAACTCCGAAATTTGCGGCCACCTGCCTGCGCGCATCCATGAGCGCAACACTTGCGGCTCGCCCCGCGGCATGGGGACTCGATGGGTTACCAGCAACGCTCTGCAAGCGCGAAAAAATGGTCGCCAGATGCTCCGGCGACGATGGACTGGTGGCGTTATGATCAAGATAAACGGGCACGCTTCTGTGTTACCTTTTTTGATTGTTGACGCTTCGATTCACGAACACCAAAAACCGCATCCACAACTTCCTCAATGCGTTTGACCCCCTGAATCGAGACCGTCTTGCGCACACTCTCGGGAACGTCGATAAGGTCGCGCATGTTGCCCTGAGGAATGAGTATTCTTTTCACACCATAACGCTGAGCCGCAAGAACTTTTTCTTTAATTCCGCCAACCGGTAAAACATCCCCACGCAGGGAGATTTCGCCGGTCATGGCAAGATCCGAAGGTAACGCTCTCTCGGAATAAAGACCCATCAGAGCAGAAAAAATCGCAATCCCAGCGCTTGGACCATCTTTCTTCACTGCCCCTGCAGGAAAATGAACGTGAAGATCTGTTGACTGGATTTTATTCAATTCGACACCAGACAAGTTCGCCATGCTCTTGAGTAATCCAAGCGCCGTTTGCACGCTTTCCTTCATCACATCACCCAGCTGTCCGGTGATTGTCAGTTGCCCTTTGCCCGCACTGACTGCAGCCGTTTCAATCAGCAAAACGTCGCCACCGACGGGCGTATAAGCGAGCCCCGTCGCAACACCCAAGGGCAGACGGGCTGGCCTACTCTGTTCCAGAAATTTCTGCGGTCCCAGAATTTTTTCCACATCTTTTCGCGTCAGCGCCTTGCGTTTGATTTCTTTTGAACGAGATCTGACCACCGCCGATTTTTCAACATTTTTCAAAAACGCGGGTGACTGAACAAATTCAGTGACAATGCCACGTGCCAAAGAAGACAGCTCACGTCTTAATTGACGAACGCCGGCTTCGCGCGTGTAACCTTGAATAATATCGGCGAGCAGCTCATCAGAAACACTCACATTCATATGCTCAGTGAGTCCGTTTTCTTCGCTGACCTGCGCAACGAGATGTTGCTGTGCGATGTTGACCTTCTCCTCGAGCGTGTAGCTATCAAGCTCGACAATTTCCATACGGTCGCGCAACGGACCTTGAATGGAAGCCAACGTATTCGCTGTTCCAATGAACAAAACCTGACTTAAATCAATCGGCACGTTCAAGTAGTGGTCGGTGAAGGAATGGTTTTGTTCGGAATCAAGAACCTCCAGAAGAGCCGACGAAGGATCGCCTCGAAAATCGGCTGAAATCTTGTCGACTTCATCCAAAAGAATAACGGGATCCATACTGCCCGACTTCTTAAGTGCCTCGGCAATTTTTCCGGGCAGCGCTCCAACGTAGGTGCGTCGGTGGCCGCGAATTTCGGACTCATCGCGCACTCCGCCCAAAGCAATTCTATGAAACTTGCGCCCTAATGCCTTGGCAATCGACTTGCCCAGACTCGTCTTACCGACTCCTGGAGGACCAACAAGCAGTAGAATGGGTCCTTTGAGACTGCCCTTCAGTGCATACACAGCAAGAAACTCAAGGACACGCCGTTTTACTTTTTCAAGGCCGTAATGTTCGCCTTCAAGAATTTTGCGCGCTGCAGCGAGATCAACTTTCTTTTGAGTCGTCACTCCCCAGGGCATGTCCAAAAGCCAATTCACGTAAGTATGGCTGACCGCATATTCTGGGCTGCCTGTTTGCATGACTCCCATGCGATCTATTTCGCGCAGAGCTGCAGTTCGAGCATCCTGAGGCATAGCGCTCTTCTCAACGCGTTCGCGCAGATCTTGAGGTTCTTGCCCCTGTGAGCCTGGCGTTTTGCCGTCGAGTTCACCCAGTTCTTTTTGCAGCAGTTTGAGTTGCTCACGCACATAAAAACGGCGCTGTTGTTTACTGACTTCGCCCTTAATTTCCGACTGGATACGGTGGCTCATCTCCAGAATTTCAATTTCGCGAGTCAGGTGCTTCTGGACAAGACGCAGGCGTTCGTGAACATCGCTGATCTCGAGCAATGCTTGTTTGTCTTTGGTTTCGATACTCAAATAGGGCACAACAAGGTCCGCGAGATACAGCGGGTCTCCGACGTTCTCGATGAATATATTTGCCTCATTGGGGATATTTGGGCTGAGGCTGACCGCCTTTTGAATGAGTTGCTTGAGTCCACGCTCAAGCGCGGCCAGTTCAATTGTTTCGTCGGGGGTCGGAGACTCGGGGTACTCGACAGTTGCCAAAATCGGTCGACCGGGCTCTACACGCACGCTTTCAATACGAAAACGGCGAGTGCCCTGCACAACCGCCCCAGACGTCCCATCCGGAAAGCGAATGACTTTGATGATTTTGGCTTCTGTCCCAAAGTTGTAGAGGTCCTCTTCCCGCAGCGGATCCGCCGGATTCTCTCGTATGGCAACAATGCCCAAAGGAGTTCCTTTGCGAGCTGCGCGTTCGAGAGCCTCATGTCCCCATTGTGCCGTGGGGGTCACAGGGACAACATTGTGCGGAAAAAGCACAGCATTCTTCACCGGGAGAAGAAGCAATTTATGCCCCTCATCTGGGCTTTCTGTGTCTGGCTTGTCTTGCCAGTGCTTCTGGGCGACCGGCACAAGTGCTCCGGCCGGTTCAGGCGATTCCAACAATTCTTGAGAATCTTTGTCGTGACTTGCCATAAACTCCTCCCACATGGGACATCGGCGAATATGGACGCCGTCGGGCACCTGTCAACTCTCTTAAGAACTTGGCCGGCGATTGGGCTTGCATTTTCTGAAATGCACTGTTAACCACGGGGGTCCAGAGACGTGTCGAAGATTAAGGGGTTTCTCATGTCACGCATTTGTGTATTTTCACAGAAAGCCAGCCTTGTTGGCAACCGTGTTTCGCATGCCAACAACAAAACCAAAGTCCGCCTGCAGGCTAACCTTCAGGACAAGAGCATTTACGTTCCTTCATTGGGCCGCAGCGTGCGCCTTCGGGTCAGCACATCGGCTCTCCGCACAATCAACAGGATTGGCGTTGAAGCGTACGCTGCTAAGGTCGGTCTGAAACTCGGCTAAGAAGAGTTTGTGAATGCTGAGAGGCTGACTCACAAAGTCCGGCCCATCAGTCACGCACTCTTTGACGGGAAACAGATTCTCCTCAAGTCATGTTCTGAAATTTAAAAGTGCCTTCTGCTTTTACCGCAGAAGGCACTTTTTTATTTTGTGTTTTATTTCGCAACGATGTTTGTGGTTGCGCATTTGAAGTGAAGTTTAAGATTGCGCGGCCGAGCGCGTGTCCCGCAATCGTTTTTGCGCATCGGACAATGCGCAGACCATGATTTCAACTTCCCATGTATTGCCACGCAAGCACGCCTTGAGACCTTCAAGCCACTCCACCAAACCCTTGGCGTGTTTTTCGGGAGTTGAATTCGGTGAAAGGTCGTCGCCGCAGTCTTGGTCGACAAAAGATTTCCAATCGTCTTCATTGGCATCAAGAAGATTGACCATGCGGTTGATACGGACTGTTTGCTCTTGACTCGCCCAGTCGCCGTTCACCTGAAAAGGGTACCAATCACACTCAGAACGATGAAGCCAAAGGCTCGCTCCATTACTTAATGTGACCCGGCGGAAGTCTTCGGGCAAGGCGTTATGAAATCCATCCGGACGTTTCCAGATCAAATGCATGCAACAGCCCCCAACGATTTTGTTCGAGAATTTCAACAAAAACTGACAGGGTTGGTACCACGAAATCGGAACGAAAACCATACCTAAACACACAAAGCGCCATAATTAAGCATAAATAAATCCTCATCGAACACTCTCGATTTCACATTTCGACGCCGGCGTTCACAAATTGTTCACACTCGCACTTTGCATGTTCCGTTCGACGACTGTAGCAACGGGGCACTGGTCGCAGTGACCACTGAACATTGGAGGTTCATACGAATGAAACTTGTCCGCTTTGCTTCGGCGACTCTGCTTGCATTGTCTCTTGGGACACTCTCGGCACACGCTTCAACGAAAGCCAAATCGACTGCTGCCAAAAAAGAAGCGCTTCCAGTCTATAAGCCAACATCGGGTGTCAGCGGCACACTGAAGTCTATTGGCTCGGACTCTATGAACAACGAAATGGCTCTGTGGTCTGAGGCGTTCCGCAAGTTTTATCCAGGTGTGAAAATCGAAGTTGAAGGTAAAGGTTCTGCCACAGCACCTGCGGCTTTGATTGCCGGCACGGCTCAATTCGGACCGATGAGCCGCCCCATGAAGAACGAAGAAATTGCATCCTTCAAAACAAAATTTGGCTACGAACCCACGGCAATCAAAACATCACTCGACGTTCTTGCTGTTTATGTTCACCGCGACAACCCCATCAAGTCCTTGAGCATGCAGGACGTGGACGCCATTTTCTCGAAGACCCGTAAAGGCGGCGCAGCAAAAGATGTAGCAACTTGGGGTGACCTTGGCTTGACCGGCGAATGGGCAAAGAAACCTATTCAGCTCTATGGCCGCAACAGCGCTTCAGGTACCTATGGTTACTTCAAGGAACATGCTCTGGCTAAGGGTGACTTCAAAGACAACGTCAAGGAACAGCCGGGTTCAGCCGCAGTCGTTCAAGCTGTTGCGAGTGATAAGTTCGGAATTGGCTACAGCGGCATTGGCTACAAAACAGATGCAGTCAAAGCAATTCCTTTGTCTCTCAAATCAGGAAGCCCTGCCATTGAGCCAAACAACGAAACGGCTCTTGCCGGAAGCTACCCACTGGGTCGTTACCTTTTGGTTTATATCAACAAGGCACCCAAGCAGGATCTTGATCCAGCAAGACGTGAATTCCTCCTCTACATTTTGTCTGCACAAGGACAAGAATCTGTCGAGAAGAATGGTTACATCGCTCTTCCGCTCAAAGTCATTAACCAAGAGCGTGCCAAACTGGGTGCGGTCACTGGAGGCTAAGCCCCTTGTATAAAACCCGCAGACGCGCGCTGGTTATAGACCAAGTCTCATCGGCGCTAATCACGGTTGTTGGACTGAGCGTCATTCTGGCTGTTGCCGGAATGATGCTCTTTCTCGTTCTCAGCAGCTGGCCGTTATTCAACAAAGAAACTCTTCAGCCTGCAGGTGTGCTCTCAGACGTCACTTCACCCAACCGACTCATTGCCGGTGAGCTGCTCTTTGACGAAAATGCACCCGTGGGATTTGTCTTGCCTCACGCCTCCAGCAAAGACTGTCGCATTTTGGTTCGTTCGGTTGTGACGAACACAAACAAAGAGACAAGTGGAGGAGCAGTTGTTCAGCAATTTGACTTGCTCAAAAACGCGGCCACCGCTGCCGATCCAACAAAAATTCCGCTGACGTTTCAGCCTCAAGGCATGACCGCTGGAGAAGCATCCGCTGCAAATCAGAACTTGGTGTGCAATGCGCAGGGCGACGGACGTCTTCTTGTGCGTGACGGACAAACTCTTCACTACGGTCAAGTTAAAATTCTCCGCACATTCCTCAGCGGCGACGACATGCGGACGCTCCAACCCGAGACACGCCGCTCGTTGAACGAGAAAAAGTGGGCCCTCGAAGGCGAAACCATTCTTGTTAAACCATCTCAACAATCGCCGGGTGCCAGACTCTCGCTTCAGTTCGAAAGCGAGTGGATTATCGGAGATTTTTTCCAGACCTTTCCGGCAACCGATTTGCAAAACCTCACTTTTCTCCGCCGTCCGGGCAAAGCAGACGGCCTTTTTGTGATCGGCGAGCAGAACGATATGGCAAAGAATGCTCCTGTATACGCGCTGCTCACTCAAACAGAAAATGCTATTACGGGCGAAAGAACGACAACACTCAACAAAATTGCATCGGATCAATCCATGCAAACCGAAACGTTGAGGCCATGGAATCCTGTTTGGCTTGAGGGACGCTATCTCCTTGTTCCCCAGTCATCCACAGTTCTGAAAGTTATTGATGTCGAAGACGCGCAACTCTCGGCAGCAACGCTAACCCTTCCAAGTGCGCTCGGGACTCTCAAAACATTGTCAGCGAATTACGGCGGAGCTGCCGTATTTATTGAATCCGAAATCGCCGGCAAAACCCAATGTGCATCTCTTGATGCAGGACGCGGAAGTCGTTTGGCCTTCGGTGCACCAAACTTATCTCTCGAAATTCCGGTCTTGTGGTCAGATGAGTGCTCTCCTTCGGTTCGCCTGATACCACACCCACACCAACGCGCTGTGTATCGATTTCTACAGCCCAGAGGCAGCGAACAAACTACTCTCCTCGAAGCTCGTGAACTGACAACCGGTCGCATCGCTGCAACAACACAGATTCCTTCTTCAGCGTTTCAATCCGCTGTCGTCGACGGCAAGGGATATCTGCTCGGATGGAATGATTCGGGTTCAAAAAACATCACACTTTTGAAGTTTAATGCTCCGCATCTTGAAGTCTCGATGCAGAGTTTGTTCAAAAAAATTCGATACGAGAGCTATGAGAATGCCTCGTACTCGTGGCAAAGCACCTCGGGTACAGATGAATTTCAGGCCAAGTTTTCTTTAATTCCCCTGATCTGGGGAACAATTAAAGCCACTCTCTACTCGCTTTTATTCGCTGTCCCATTGGCAATCTTCGCGGCGGTTTACAGCAGTGAGATTCTCGATCGGCAAACACGCAACGTGGTTAAACCAACACTCGAAATGATGGCGAGTATTCCATCAGTGGTGCTTGGATTTCTGGCTGCAATCATTATTGCACCATGGATCGAAGAACACATCGTCAGTGTGTTGCTCATCGGCGTCTCGATGCCCTTTATGCTTTATGCGGCTGGTGTTTTCTTGCAGGTTCCTTCTGCTCGGCATCTCACAGCTCGCGGTCTTTACGCATCTCGGCGCTTGCTGATGTGGGTCATTGGTGGATTCGCGCTGTCTATTTGGCTCTTGAGTCGTGCGGGTCTTTGGGTTGAGCAAACAGCCATTGGTGGTGACCTCAAATCATTTCTATCGGGGGGAACCGGAACAGAGGGTGTTTTGTGGGGCCTCCTGCTTCTTCCTCTGGTGTTCATCTCGTTGTGGAGTTTACCTATCCGACGCGCACGGAATGTGTATCGCATCGGTGTTTTTGTTTTAGGCCCCATTCTTTCTGTCTGGCTAGGTTCTCTAATTTCGGGGCACACCACATTGCGCGGCGACCTGCTGGGGCAATACGCCCAACGCAACACGTTGGTGATTTCCATCGCTATGGGCTTCGCTATTATTCCAATTATCTATTCGTTAGCAGAAGACGCTCTCACCTCTGCACCCGGCAGTCTGCGCGCGGGCTCACTCGCCTGCGGAGCGTCGGTCTGGCAAACAACAGCACGTGTCGTTCTACCCACAGCGGCAAGCGGTCTGTTTTCAGCGATTATGGTGGGATTGGGACGCGGAATTGGTGAAACGATGATTGCCGTGATGGCAACTGGAAATACCGCCGTGATGACCACGAACCCCTTCGATGGTCTGCGCAGTATGGCAGCCAATATTGCTGTCGAGCTACCCGAGGCGGCTCAGGGCAGCACACATTACCGCATTCTCTTTCTTTCCGCTCTGGTGCTTTTTATGTTCACATTCACGTTAAACTCTTTCGCAGAATTTTTGCGCGCACGTTATCGTGCACGCAACAAAGCACTCTGAGGACACGATGTTTGGTCAACTCAAAAAACAGTCAGATGCCCAACTCGTCTCTAAAGGCAATCCACAACCTTCGGTGATTTTCAAAACTGCCGTGCGCATTCGCTCACGCGTGTCGACCAATGCAACAGAAGGTGTTCCATGGATTTGGGTCTGCGCGGGTGCGCTCGTAACGATTCTCCTTCTCATTTTCGGAATGTTCGGCATCATCATTACACAAGGCCTGAGCGCACTGTGGCCACATGCCGTAATTCAAGCACAGCACGACAATCAAACGATTATTGGAATTGCGGGGCGTGAGGAAAAAGGAACAGACGCACAATCGGGACAGCAAGTCAGCAGAAGCCTTGTTTACCAAGCCAACAGAGACTTTGGCGTCAGCGAGTTTGCCTTTATTCCCTCAGAAACTGCCGAAAAGGCCGAAAAGCCCACTGAAGTTTGGTTCGTCGAACGCCGCGAATGGGGCCCCTTCATTGGCAGAATTGTTGATATTCCAGAGGCCAACGGAAAAGACGTATCGGAAAGCGACGTAAAAGCTCTGATTCGTTCAGCTGCGCGGCGCTCATCAGAAATTAAAACACTCGAAAAAGGTCCACTCGCCGACCTGAACACAGAAATCGAAGAACTTCGATTGAAGAAAAAAGGAATCGACCGACGCGTCGATTTGGGCGAACTGACACCCGAAGCTGCCAACCAAAAGATTGCGGATTTGGAGACACAACTCAACGCTATACAAAATGAGCACACGACAATCTCAGAGCGTGTTCAAAAATTACGCGCTGACGACGAACAAATAAAAGCAACACTGATTGCGCCCAATGGTCAGACTAAAACACTGCCCGCGAGCCAACTGTTACATGCATACAAACCCAACAGCTTAAGTCTTTTTGAACGCATTGGAATCTTCATGGCCCGACTGTGGTCGTTTGTGTCCGATGAACCGCGCGAGGCAAATACTGAGGGCGGTGTCTTTCCAGCTCTCTTTGGAACTGTAGCCATGACTTTAATCATGACCGTTTCAGTGCTTCCCATTGGTGTGATGACTGCTGTTTATATGCGTGAAATTGCGAAGCAGGGTGCATTGGTTAGCCTTGTGCGTATTGCGGTCAACAACCTCGCGGGCGTGCCCTCGATTGTTTACGGCGTGTTTGGAGTTGGCTGTGTCTGTGGCACGGTGGGCGCTTCCATGGACCAGCTTTTG
>CAYWSV010000074.1:13193-15569 GCA_964460155.1 uncultured Oligoflexia bacterium
TGTTTCAGGACAAACTCCCTAACCCAACGTTCGGCACGGGTGGAATTCTCTGGGCGAGTTTGACACTTTCATTGCTCACTGTGCCGGTTGTTATCGTCAGCACGGAAGAAGCACTTTCAGCTGTGCCCCGGTCGTTGCGCGAAGCCTCTTACGGTTGCGGTGCGACACGCATGCAAACACTTTGGAACATCGTGCTTCCCAAAGCTCTACCCGGAGTCATGACAGGGTTGATTCTTGCCATGGCACGCGCCGTGGGAGAAGTTGCCCCACTGCTCATGACAGGCGTTGTGAAGCTTGCTCCTGCGCTGCCTATCGATGGACATTTCCCGTTCGTTCATCTTGAACGAAGCTTTATGCATTTGGGATTTCACATTTACGATTTGGGTTTCCAATCACGTTCGACGGAACTCAGTCGTCCCATGGTATTTGCCTCCACATGTTTGCTTGTGGGTGTTGTGCTGCTTCTAAATTTCGTTGCAATCAAGATCCGCTCTCAGTTACGTAAGCGGTTCGAAGGCCGAGGTGCATTCTGATGCTTAATCCAATTGATTTGCCCGCACCCTACTCTCATCCCGAGATTCAAACGGGTCCAGCTCAGATTTCTATTCAGAATTTTAACCTCTGGTATGGAAAATCGCAGGCTCTGCACAACATCAATTTACCTATTCTCCAACATGCGATTACCTCGTTTATTGGTCCTAGCGGTTGCGGAAAGTCTACGCTCTTGCGTTCTATCAACCGACTCAACGACCTTATCGACAACGTGTCGGTCACAGGTGATATTCGCATTGGCGAGCGCTCCGTCTATGAACGACATCTGGACGTCACATCACTCAGAAAACGCATTGGTATGGTGTTCCAAAAGAGCAACCCGTTCCCGATGAGTATTTACGAGAACGTCTGTTACCCGCTGCGAATTAGCGGTATCAACCAACGTACAATTCTTGATGAAGCCGTTGAGACAAGTTTGCGTTCGGCAGCGTTGTGGGATGAAGTTAAAGACCGACTCAAGCGCAGCGCACTTGATCTTTCCGGAGGTCAACAACAGCGTTTGTGTATTGCGCGTGCGATTGCCGGAAATCCTGAAGTGCTGCTGATGGATGAGCCCTGCTCTGCACTTGACCCCATTTCAACAGCGAAAATCGAAGAACTGATTTTGGACATGCGCGGACGCTTCACTGTGGTCATCGTCACCCACTCAATGTCTCAGGCCTCGCGAGTTTCCGATCAAACCGCGTTTTTTTATCTTGGCCGCCTTATTGAAGCTGGCCCAACAAAAAGACTGTTTGAAAGCGCACATACCAAAGCAACACAAGATTATATCTCTGGGCGTTTTGGATAAGCGGAACAACGAATGTCGTTTGACGCAAAAACTAAAAAGAAGTGACGTGAGACCTAGAATGGGCTTGTGCTCATTGCGTTTACAGTCAGTGTGAGCCCAGAGCTGCCAATCAGAAACCCACGGGCATAGACCACATTTGCATTTCCCACAGAACGCCACGGTTTAGACATGACCGAACTGAGGTTAAGTTGTGTGCCATCGGGCAAACGACCGTTCCCAAGGCATGGTTGGCATTTTTTGGCGGGCCGATTCTGCAATGTTATTGGCCCAACAACGATGAATTCGCCACTTCCACCAGCCCCTCGTTTTTGTAGATAGCTTTTCAACTCAGCCGCGTTCGAAAACACTTTAGGGTTCGAAGCAATTTCGGGCGGCGTAGGTTTCGACGCCAATGATTTCTTTTTTGTTCCATCCTTCGGTCGACGCACAGTCGGCGGACGTGGCTGATTGCGCAGAGGTTCAATCGGCGGACGTGGCTGATTGCGCAGAGGTTCGGGCTGTTCGACGATATTGCTGACGCTTTGACTCGACTTCAATGCGTTCACTGTTTGCTTCTTTTCATAGATGTACATTCCAACGAATCCAAGCACGACAAGAACCAAAAAAGTCAAAAGCACAAGCGAGAGATTGGTGTCGCCTTTACGGCCGCGCGACAGCGCTGCAAGCGACATTTTATCGGCAAGCCGCAGTGCAGAATTCCTATTCTTACGGCGCGGAGCCGTTGGATTCACTCTGCGAAATTTGATTTGTGTTGCTGAATTATTATCAACTAAACTCACAGAACCTTCACTCACCAAAGCTGGCGATTGCACACCATCGCGTCCGCTTTTGCGACTTGCTTTAGAAGCAACCTGAAGCTTTGAAGGAGCTTGGAGCTCGAGCAGTTCAGGTGGTTCGGGTGGTTCGGGTGTGCGCGAACGATTTTCAAATTCGCGCGTCTGACGCTCCCCTTCACGAATAGCTTCGGCAACGGCACGAGCCGCTGTGTCGTCTGATTGTTCATCATCATTGAAGGGGTGACCACTCAACTTAAA
>CAYWSV010000075.1:0-12136 GCA_964460155.1 uncultured Oligoflexia bacterium
AAATAAAAATGTGAACGCAGCCCAGCGCGTCCTGTATTGCATGATCATCCTTCCATGGATGAGACTCAAGGATATGAAAATTGCCGATAGGGTAGTTTAACGCCGTTCCGTTTTTCAGAAAAGAGACTGCAGTCCCGAAGATTCCCATTGCTTTTTTCTGGGCGAGCGTTTGATTTGGGGGGCAGGAAGAGAATCCGCCGTCTGGCCCCCGTCGTTTTTTACGGATTTCACAAGCTCATAAATCAAATCGAGGGCATCACGTGCACTCAGTTCGTCGGGCTCAACAGACTTCAGAAACTGTCGCAGAGAATCTTGATGGGGTGCGGGTTTCGGCAGATTTTGTGTTGACTCGCTGTCGACCGTTGTTGCCGCTTGTTCGTGACGGGGGGAGCCACTTTGCGTTGTTGTGACTGTCTTTTCGGCTGCAGGTGATGCCCCTTGACCTGATGTTGCTGCATTGAAGTCGTGCGAAGACAAACTCTGCAGCAAAGTATGCGCGCGCTTCACAACGCTTTCGGGTATTCCAGCCAGTCGCGCCACGTGAATTCCGTAGCTTTTGCCTGCAGCTCCAGCGAGGAATCGATATGTGAAGATGATTTGGTCGCCCGTTGAGGATGGTTGCTCTACCACCTCCATCCGCATGGCCGTGACATTTTCTCTGGTCGAAACGGCATCAACAAGCTCGTGATAATGAGTCGAAAAAAGTGCCCTTGCGCTAACCCGCTCGGCAAGGTCTTCGAGAATTGCCCACGCCAGACTCAGACCATCATAGGTCGATGTGCCACGACCGATTTCATCGAGAAGCAAAAGACTCGCTGGGGTTGCGAATCGGAGCATTTGCGCCGTTTCGAGCATTTCCACCATAAAAGTTGATTGATTGCGCAATGCAAAATCACCCGCACCAATGCGTGTGAAAATCTTGTCACACATACCAAGAGTTGCGCGTTTAGCCGGTACATAGCTGCCCATTTGGGCCAGCACATGTGCCAGTGCAACTTGTCTCATGACCGTGCTTTTACCAGCCATGTTGGGTCCAGTGACCAACAAAACCTGCCCACAAGATGCCCCGTGACCAAAGCATTTTGAATCGATCTTCCGCGTGTCACCCAGAACAATATCGTTTGCGACAAACTTATTTTGAGTCGTTCGCAATCCTGCGAGGATTGGATGGACGCTGTTTTCAAGAGCTGTGACGTGCTGTTCTACCAGAACAGGTTTGCACCAGCGTTGATCTTGAGCCAATTGAGCAAAGCAGCGCCAAACATCAATCTGAGCAATGATTCTTGAAATTCCAGTGAGCGGATTCGCGTGTGAGATAAGTTCTGCGCGCAGGTTTTCGAGCAATTGGCGTTCGATGCTGGAACGTCGTTCTGCAGCCGAGAGCGCCTTCTCTTCAAGGACTTTAAGCTCAGGAGTAATGAATCTTTCACCATTGACGAGTGTTTGCTTGCGTTCAAAATGCGCAGGCACTTGCGAAAGCTTGCCTTTCGAAATCTCAA
The DNA here is from genome assembly GCA_964460155.1 of uncultured Oligoflexia bacterium. Lineage (GTDB taxonomy): Bacteria > Bdellovibrionota_B > Oligoflexia > Silvanigrellales > Silvanigrellaceae > RFOM01. Next base: position 1,500 of record CAYWSV010000075.1, read on the forward strand.
AATAGTAGCCAAACGCGCGTGTGTAACCAATCTTCAGGGTGGGAATGCCGGCAACAGTGCGTTCATGAGCTTCGAGCGCTGCAATTTTTCCTTCAAAATTCGCTTCAAGGTCGACGAGCTCATCCAGCTCTGGATGAAAGCCTGTTTTGAAGATCTTCCCGCCCTTGCCCACGATCTGCGCCGGTTCGTCTTCGAGTGCTGAAGCCAGTACGCGCGCGAGTGGGCTAACGTCTTGGATGAGAGATGTGAGCTCAGAAGCAATGCGTTGAATCCCTTGTGAGGGCTTGGTCAAGCTCTGAATGAATTCAACAATGGTGGGCAGTCGCGAGAGTGTTTGTCCCACCCACGCGAGTCCCTTGGGGTCAATACTGTTTTGCGCGGCGCGGCTGAGCTGTCTGTCGAGATCAGCTGTCGAGCGGAGTTCGGTAAAGAGGCTTCTCTCGCTTGAGCTGTTGCGTAGAATCGTATCGACGGCTTCGTGCGACTCTTCCGCAGCAGTTCGGGATTTCTCGGGATAATTGAGTTTTTGCGCGAGAAGTCGAGCACCGCATGCGGTTGCGCATTGGTTAAGAAAGTGAAACAGGCTGCCTTTGCGTTCGCCTGTCGAGGTGACAAAGAAATCAAGATGACGTTTTGTTGACTCATCCAAAACGAGATGTTTGGAAACGTCGAAATAATCAATACTGGTGATGTTTTTAACGATTCCTCGTTGAGTGTCCTTTAGGTAGTTCAACACTCCGGCAACAGCTTGGAGCGAACCATCTATTGCGGGCAATCCAAAGGCATTGAGCTTCGGTAATTCAAAAAAGTCCTCGAACAAGCGCAATGCATCCGACGGTGAGCGGAAGATCCACGCGGGAATTGGTGACACTCGCGGAATGAGTGAAAATCGACTGCGCGCAAATTCAGTCATGCGTTCAACTTGAGCGGGCGGAACAACAATTTCGCGCGGGCTCAGTGTCATGAGTTCTTGCTCAAGGTCACTCAGGCTGAGCCTACCGGTGTAACGAAAAACACCCGTCGAGACGTCTACAAATGCGAGAGCCCAAAGCCCACCTGCTGCAGGTACAGCGCACGAAAGCCATGTTCCTGAGGGAGAAGTTGAGTCGTCATCTTCTCCTAAATCACCGGGAACTGCAGGAGTCGCGATGCGTACAATGTCGCGCTTGACCAAGCCCTTCGCTAGTTTGGGATCTTCCAATTGATCGCACACCGCAACTTTAAACCCCGCAGCCAATGCTTTTTTGAGAGTGACACGGTGATTCACCGCCGGCACTCCGGCCATAGGCACAGGATTTTCGGAGTTACGGTCGCGGCTCGTGAGTGTCAGCTGACAGACTTCGGCGGCGATGACAGCATCTGCACCAAACAGTTCGTAGAAATCACCCATGCGAAAAAAGAGTAATGCATCCGGAACTGCGTCTTTGGCTTCTTTGAATTGACGCATCATGGGAGTTTCCATTTGCGCCAGAGATATCCCTGAGGGGTGCTCGTCGGAGAGCTTTTCAAATGCTGCTTTGTGATGTGGAGAAAGGTCCGCGCCCTGAGCTTGGAGTGTTTCGAGAAGGGCGAGGGTGAGAGGATGATGTGTCATAACAAAAGCCCCGACGATAAGGTCGCTCGCAATAAAAAAAGCTCAGGGAGAAACACTGCCCTGAGCTTTTTGTGCATTATTTTCTAGAAATACTGCGCATATTGGCTTGAAGGATGCGCTTGCGGATACGGATACTTTTGGGTGTGATCTCAATCCACTCGTCTTCGTCGATCCAGTCGATTGCAGACTCAAGTGACATCTTAGTGATGGGTGTCAGCTTGGTGCTGTCGTCTGTTCCGGCCGAACGCATGTTTGTGAGCTTCTTCTCGCGAATAACGTTTACGTCCAAGTTGTTGTCGCGGTTGTTTTCACCCACGACCATGCCTTCGTAAACTTCTTCGCCTTCACGGACGAACAAGCGACCGCGATCTTCCAAGCCATGCAATGCGTACTCAGTTGTTTTACCGGGACGGTCGGCAATCAGAGCGCCGTTCTGACGGACAAGGAATCCTGTTTTCACGGGTTCCCAGCCTTCGAAGTAGCTCGAGATAATTCCTTCACCCTTGGTGTCGGTCAGGAATGTACTCCGGTAGCCCAAGAGGCCGCGTGTCGGGATCGAGAATTCGATGCGCACACGGTTGGAGCCAATCGTGTTCATGTTGACCATTCGGCCTTTGCGCAGAGAGAGTTTCTCAGTCACGACTCCAACCGAGAAATCTGGAACGTCAACCACAACACGTTCAACAGGGTCATGTTCAACACCATCAATCATCTTGGTGATGACCTTTGGACGCGCGAGCATGCACTCGCCACCATCGCGACGCAGATTTTCCATCACGATAGAGATTTGCAATTCGCCGCGGGCTTTGAGGTAGAACACTTCAGGTGTCGCGGTTTCTTCGATGCGCAGAGCCACATTGTGCATCGCTTCCTTCGTCAGGAATTCATACAATTTGCGGCTTGTGAGCGGTTTTCCTTCACGTCCAGCCATAGGTGATGTGTTGACCGAGACCTCAACGCTTACTGTTGGGGGGTCCACTTGAATACGTTCAAGTGCTTCCTGAACGTTTGCATCAGCAATGGTGTCGCCAATCGCGAGGTCTGTCAGACCTGTTGCGACAATAGCAATGTCACCGGCATCAATTTTATCGACGTCCACTTGCTCAAGTCCACGATAGGCGCGCAGCTTGACCACTTTGCATGTTTGAACTTTTCCGTTTTCGCCCAGTACGGCGATGTTTTGGTTGGTCGTCAGACTTCCACGCTCGACGCGGCCAATCACAAGACGTCCCAAATAGGGGTTGTATGACAAATTGTTCACGAGCATCTGAGTTGGCCCGTTGTCTTTAATGCGTGGAGGTTGCACGTGTTCCAGCACAGTATCGAACAGGTCACCCAGATTTTCGGTTTTGACGTCGAGCTTCTTGCTGGCCCATCCTTGACGACCTGAAGCATAAAGCACGGGGAACTCGAGGTGATGATCTTCAAACGACAATTCAAGGAAGAGGTCGTGAATTGCTTCAACAACTTCTTCAACACGCGCGTCGGGGCGGTCGACCTTGTTGACCACGACGATCATGGACAAATGGCGCTGAAGTGCTTTTTGCAAAACGAAGCGCGTTTGCGGCAAACAGCCTTCTGCTGCGTCAACAAGAAGAATTGCACCGTCTACCATCATCAGTGTGCGCTCAACTTCTGCTCCGAAGTCGGCGTGTCCGGGGGTATCGACGATGTTGATGCGTGTACCCTTGTAAACCATGGATGCATTTTTTGCGGCAATGGTAATTCCGCGTTCCTTCTCGAGGTCCATGCTGTCCATCACACGTTCTGCGACCGTCTGGTGGGCTTGAAAGGTACCGGCCTGCTGAAGTAGGCCGTCGACCAAAGTTGTTTTACCGTGGTCAACGTGCGCGATGATGGCGATATTACGAATATTTTGATTGCTGCTCATAGAACCCTCGAATGAACTGGCGACAGCCATACCCCGCACTCTGGCGGAAAACAAGTAAACATTTGAAACGATTTTGTTGATGGATTTAGGGCTGTTCAGCCAGAATCTCGGAATAGATTTCAAGCATATGCGCGCCGACACGGTCCCAACTGAATCGGCTGACCTGTCGAGTTCCTCGTTCAATCAGTGTCTGCGCAACATCTGGCCGCAACGCCTCTGCAATTTTTCCTGCAATATCCTCGGGAGAGTAAGGGTCGACCAGAAGTGCGGCGTCGCCTACAACTTCAGGCAAACTCGAGGTGCGGCTCGTGACCACGGGAGTTCCAGCGGCCATGGCCTCGAGCGGTGGGAAACCGAACCCTTCATAAAAAGAGGGATAGACGAGCGCGCGTGAACTTCCAAAAAGCTCAGCGAGCTCTTTATCACTAATGTACCCTCGGAAATCGACGTCACTGCCGACGTCTTGCCGGTTGATTCCGACCGCTGCGAATAAAGGATTCTCGCATCCCACAACCGTGAGTCGAGTTTTGCTCTCGGGATGTCTTTGCTTGTAGATGGAAAAAGCCTTCAGCAACCCGCGCAAATTCTTTCTAGGTTCCAGAGAACCCACGAAAATAATCCGATCATCTCGCAGTTGGTAGGGCTTATTGTAATCGAAAAAAATCGGGTCAACAGACCAATACGTCAACCGGATGCGGTCCACACTCAGTTTCAAGAATTTGAGGATGTCATTCTTTGAATAGTTTGAGTTCGTCACCACGATTGAGCTGTTGCGCGCAATTTGGGGAACAAGCCAACGATAAATCATGCGGAATGAAAATGAGAACCATGCAGGCTGAACAAGAAAGCAGAGGTCATGAATATTGACGATACTTTTTCCACGAAAGGCTAAAGGTGCGAGGTTGGCTGGACTGTGTAGAAGATCGACGCCGAAACGTTTTGCCAGCCGCGGCAACTCTATTTGTTCCCACAGGTGATTACGCATAACGGTGCGTTGCGAAAGTGGACTCGTGACAACTTGCACGTTTGGACGCTGCCATTCGGGTGCAAAGATCTCACTGTCGCCGGTAAAAAGAATGAAATTAAATTGATCACCTTGTTCAATGACAGTGCGAAAAAGCCGATACGCGGAGCGTTGCACACCTGTGCGCTGTGCGACCAAAAAGCGGCCGTTCAGGCCAATGGTCTTTTTTTTGGGATTTTTGAACTCTGCTATTTCAGTCACGGCAGAGCCTTTCAGGTGCGGTTTGTGTGAGCGCAGGCAAGGGCTCGTTTTTCAAAAGCACGTTCTCATAAACGTGATGAGTGGATTCGGCTGCTTTCGCCCAAGAATATGTTTTGACCAGCTCACGTCCTCTTTTGATTCTGTCTTGTTGCTCGGGAGTCTGCGCAAGTGCCTTTTCAAGGGTCATGGCAATGTCGTCGATGTTTGATGGATCGATGTACAGCGCACAGTCACGCATGACCTCAGGCAATGAGGAACAATTCGACACCACGACTGGAATACCGCAAGCAGCGGCTTCAAGCGGCGGAAAACCAAAGCCTTCATAAATAGAGGGATAAACGAAAAGCTTAGCTCCAGCGTAAATGGACGGCAAAATATCGTTCGGTACAAAACGCAGGAAGTGTAGGTTGTGTTTCTTGTGAAAAGCTTCAGCAATTTCGAGCAAACTTTGATCAAAATCAGAGAGCAAAACGAGTGGTGTATTGATGCTGCTTTTTGCCCACGCTTCAACAAGCCGAGCAATGTTTTTATGCGGCTTTTTGTTGCCGATAGAAAGTATGTACTCACTTGGCAGTTCGTATTTTTTAAGACAGGCTTCGAGTGCAGCGTCTCCACGAGCTGGTGGGTTCTGAAACTGTTCGCTTATCCCGTTGTGTATGACTCTGACATGGTCTGGTTGAGTCTGGAAAAAGTTAACGATCTCTTGCTTCGAAAAACCTGAGACCGTGATGACCGCCTTTGAACGTTTAATTTTTCGAGCCAAAAGCACACTGTAATACAAGCGGTGAAAGATTGAATAATTTTCCGAGAGCACAACATGGTTGAGGTCATGAATTGTCGTGACAAGTGGAACTCGGCTTAAAAATGGAACAATGAAACTGGGTGAATGGAAGAGATCCGGTTTGAGCTCATTGAGGTGTTTGAAGAGCTCTATTTGACCAATTAAGCTGATCCAGCTCGTCCGCAGAACTCTGAATTGAATATGCTCAGGCCACTCCTGTTTCAGAAGCGGAGAATTTTGGTTCGCAAAAAGAGTAAATAAGAAAGGGCTTTTGATGTTCTTTAAGTTGCGCACCAGCTCGTCTGTATAACGTGCAATACCATGGCTCTGGTTGTGCACAACAACCCGCGCGTCGATCACGATATGTTTGCGTTTAATGTGATTCAACGTGTACCTCCACGCCGACCTTCAGCATTGGATGTGATCCGAGGCAGGCCACTGCGGCGCCGAAAATACAAGACCTTGAGATAAAGCGATTGTTTATCTGCGGCGAGTACCGTGTGATCTGGTGACTGACGTCCACGGCCCAGATAAATCCAGTCATCGTCATCAAGAGCATGGCTCACAATCTCGTAAAATTCCTCTTCACCAATATGACGTGAGCAACTGCAAGCCACATAAAGCCCATTCGCCTGCACAAGCTTTGAAGCAAGTTTAGTGAGGCGTTGATAAGCGCGTTTGGCTTCGGGAATGTGTTTGGCTGATTTTGTAAATGCAGGCGGGTCAGCAACAACGGCGTCGAATGTGCGCTTCTCGCGCGCAAGACCCGATAAAATTTCGAACAAATCGCCATGCATTTTGTTTGTTTGAGGGCTTTTTGTGGAAAGTGTGTTTTGTGTGATGTTTGATACGGCTAGCTCAAGTGCGTCTTTGTCTTGATCCACAAGCGTAAAGTTCGTCATCCCTGCGCGTGCACCAGCGCACGACCACGCGCCAACGTAGCTGCACAAATCAAGCATCGATTCGGCCTGAGATTGTTCTGCAAGGGTTTTGAACATGCGCAGATTTTCGCGCTGATCAAGGAACAAACCGGTCTTCTGACAACGTTGAGGTCGGAAGTTGAGTTGTAATCCCGAGAGATTCGTTTTTACGCTCTCGAGTTTATTTTTTTCGGCTGAAGTGTTGGGTTCGCGAATCCAGCGGGTGCGCTCAGGAAGCTTTTCAAGCGCGCGGATTTGTCCGGAACTTCTCTCAAACACAGGTCTGTCGGTTGTTTTGAGCAGAGCTTTTGTCAGTGCAGGCAAAAGAAAGTCGCCGAATTGGGATCCGCACTGCACTACGACAAGAGCGCCGTAGTCGTCGATGACAATTCCGGGCAATCCGTCTGCATCACCGTGCACCCACCTAAATGCTTCGGATTTATCCCCGAGGAGCGCGGTTTTTTGAAGCCTGAGAGCTGAAAGCTCGGCGACGAGCAGCTCTTCCAACGTGGATTGCGAAATCTTGTCGGCATTGAATGCACTTGCCCAAGAGCTGGGGAAGAAACGCACCGCCATGAGCTGATCGCGACAAAAGATGGCTGGCAGGTCCCGAGGGCCCACACGCACCAAGGCACAGCGATCCGCGCCGAGAAGGTTCAAGGGAATTTGTTCAATTTGGTTGCTGTAGAGGCAGCTTTGCGGATGAAAAATCTTTTGTCCCGCTTTTATGGTCAGCGAATGGATTGCGAACGAGTCCGACATGCAGCCTCTAATATAAACGACACCGCAACGGGATGAAGCAGGCCTTCTGAGCCGGAAGGCTAAATCACCGGTGGAATTCCGGCAACCCCGTTGCAGGCAGAAAACAATGAGTTAAGCTCGGGGTTTCCCATCAGGAAGGAAGAAACAGACAATGAATAAATTGATTCATACAGCACAGGAGCTGACATTCGACGTCCGTCAGGCTGCCGCAATGCCTCTGGCGCGCAACATTCTCATGGTGCGTCCCACCTATTTTCACGTCGAAAACCCTATCAACCCTCATATGCGCAAGGCCGATGGCACTCTTCATGAGCTGAATAAGCCCAAAGCGATGAGCGAGTGGGAAGCGCTGCGAGAGACTTATCGCAAACTCGGACTTGCTGTGCACGAAGCCGAGGCACAAGTGGGCCTGCCGGATATGGTCTTTTGCGCCAATCAGTCGTTGCCCTACGTCACGCGCGTTGGCGAAAAAATGGCGATTATGAGCAATATGGCCAACGATACCCGTCATCGCGAAGTCCCGACGATTCAAACGACGCTCGAACGGTTGGGTTACAAAACGAATCAATTACCGAAGCGAAGTTCTTCGACTTTGTTTGAAGGTATGGGCGACGCCCTGTGGCTTCCTGGTCATCGGGTCCTGCTGGGTGGGTACGGTCATCGCACCACTAAACAGATTTACTCGGAGATCTTTGCGCACATTGATGCAACGGTCATTACGTTCGAGCTGGTCAATCCTCGGTTTTATCATTTGGACACCTGCTTGAGCATTCTTGATTCACATTCGGCATTGGCATGCAAAGAAGCATTTACTGCCGATGGCTGGGAACTTGTGAAGAAGATTTTCCCCAGACTTATTGTTGTTCCGCTCTCCGAGGCCGATTCTCCTGTTTTCGCCTGCAATGCCCATTGTCCGGATGGACACAATGTTATTCTTCAGAGTGGCGCACGGCAGACGGTTAAGGCGTTGAAAGATCATGGATTTTCACCGGTTGAACTCTCAACGGAGGAGTTCATAAAGTCGGGTGGCTCTGTGTTCTGCATGAAGCTCCAGTTCTTTTAAAACACTCTGTTGCAGCCACCGGGCATTTGGCATAGCGTGACGCTTCCTGTGACCCGGGCGGTCAAGGAATTGAACACAAACATAGGAAAAACGCCGATGCCAGCGCCAACAAACGCACAGCTCGTCGAATTCTACAAAGACATGCTGCTCGCCCGCCGCTTCGAGGAAAGATGCGGCCAATTGTACGTACAGCAAAAATTTAGTGGTTTTTGCCACCTCTATATCGGGCAGGAGGCGGTCTCGACCGGCACCCTCAATGCCATTCGCAAGGGGCAGGACTACGTGATCAGCGGCTACCGCGACCACGTGCAGCCCATCACTCTTGGAATGAGCGCACGGGAAGTCATGGCCGAGATGCTTGGCAAGGCGACGGGCTGCGCAAGCGGCCGCGGTGGCTCCATGCACATGTTCTCGTCCAAACTCAGATATCTGGGTGGACACGGAATTGTTGGCGGTCAAGTTCCGCTGGCAACCGGAGTGGGTTGGAAGATCCGCTCGATGAAAGAAGATCTCGTGTGCGTTTGTTTCATGGGAGATGCTGCCATCAATCAGGGCCAGTTCCACGAGGCGCTCAATATGGCCGCCATCTGGGATCTTCCGTGCGTGTTCATCATCGAAAACAACCTATACGGCATGGGCACGGCGATTTCGCGCACGTGCACTCTGACGTCGCTTGCTGACCGCGCCAAAGGCTATGCGATGCGTCAAGCTGTTGTAGATGGACGCAATGTTCGGAATACCTACGAACAGATGTACGACATCATCGAAGAGACGCGGAAAACCATCAAACCGATTCTCGTGGAGATGCAAACATATCGCTTCCGCGGACACTCAATGTCCGACCCTCAAACCTACCGCTCAAAAGAAGAAGTCGAGCGCGAACGTTCGCAAGATTGCTTGCAAACATTGCGCGATCACATGATCGCTCAAATGGTTGCCGCAGATGAAGACTTTGACAAATGGGAAGAGGAAATCGCGGAAATCGTGGAAGACTCTGTCACGTTTGCCGAAGATTCACCCGAGCCGGGTCTTGAAACGATCTACGACCACGTGCTGGCTCCCTAATTTTTCGGAATTGAGTTTAACGAGGTTTCTTTACAATGGCAGTCATTAGTTATCGTGAAGCATTACGTCAGGCGATGACCGAGGAAATGGAGCGCGACCCCACCGTATTTCTGATGGGTGAGGAAGTCGGCGAATATAACGGTGCTTATAAAGTCTCTAAAGGTATGTTGGCCCAATTTGGTCCGATGCGCGTGGTCGACTCGCCGATCTCCGAGGCAGGATTCTGTGGATTGGGTGTTGGCGCAGCAATGGTCGGCATGCGTCCGATTATCGAGATGATGACTTGGAACTTTGCGATTCAAGCGTTCGACCAAATCATCAACCACGCTGCGAAAATGTACTACATGAGCGGTGGTCAATTTCCGATTCCCATGGTCATTCGTGGACCACACGGCGCAGCGCACATGCTGTCGGCTCAGCACTCTCAATGTGTTGACCACATGCTCGTGAATGTTCCCGGTATGATCGTCATCAGCACGGTCATTCCAGCAGACGCGAAGGGACTGATGAAGTCCGCAATTCGCAACAACAACCCTGTGTGTTTCCTTGAAAGTGAAATGATGTACGGCCGCGAGGGCGAAGTTCCCGACGGTGAATATCTGATTCCGATTGGAGTGGGCGACATCAAGCGCAAGGGTGAACACGTCACTTTGGTTGCTTGGAACAAGATGGTCTATTTGGCCCTCGAAGTTGCAGAGGAACTTGCGCAAGAAGGTATTGAAGTTGAAGTGCTCGATCCGCGCACGCTGCAGCCCCTCGATGAAAATCTGATTTTTGAATCTGTGCGCAAAACTCATCGTTTGGTGGTTTTGGAAGAAGGGTGGGGCATTTCGACAATTGGTAACTACATCGTCGACCGCACCGTGACCGAATGTTTTGATGACCTCGATGCTCCTCCGGCGCGTGTGCACAATCATTTTGTGCCCATGCCCTACAATGAAACGCTCGAGCACGAAGTTCTTCCAAACAAAGAACGTACGATCGAAGCAATCAAGAAAGTCATGTACCGTTAACCTGAAGTTCTTTTAAAAAAGAGGCTCAATGCTATGGCTACTGTGATGGAAATGCCCAAGCTCTCGGACACCATGAAGGAAGGCGCGGTTGCGCGCTGGCTGAAGAAGGAAGGCGAGAAAGTCACAGCCGGACATCCGGTGGTTGAAATTGAAACCGACAAGGCGACCATGGAATTTGAATCGCCTGCGTCCGGAACGCTCATCAAAATTATCGTGGGCGACAAACAAACGTGCGAACTCAATGCTCCTATTGCAGTCATTGGTAAGCCCGATGAAAACTGGCAGGAAGCACTCGATAAATACGCTGCCAAGAAGAAGGGTGG
>CAYWSV010000075.1:12236-15473 GCA_964460155.1 uncultured Oligoflexia bacterium
CCGATGAAAACTGGCAGGAAGCACTCGATAAATACGCTGCCAAGAAGAAGGGTGGGGCTGCGGCTCCAGCGAAGGCTGCTGTGCCGTCTGCACCTGCTGCTGCGGCCACGACTCAGGTCGCGGCAACATCAGCAAACACAAGTTCAACGTCCACAATGGACAGGTTGCGTGCAAGTCCTTTGGCCAAGCGGGTAGCCGCTGACAAAGGTATCGATTTGCGCAGTGTTCAAGGGTCGGGTCCGAATGGTCGAATCGTCGTCCGTGACGTTGAAAATTTGTCTGGTGGTTCGAGCGCGGCTCTCTCGCTCCCTGCGTTTACAGGTGCGCCTGCTGCCGAAATGGAAAAAGTGCCACTCAGCATGATGCGCAAAACCATCGCGCGTCGACTGGTCGAAAGTACGAGCACTGCTCCTCATTTCTACCTAACCATCAGCATCAACATGGGACCGCTGCTGGCATGGCGTAAGGCGACGCTCGCGAAGGTGACAGAGGCCGAAAAGTTTTCGGTTAACGACCTTATTGTGTTCCTTGTTTCGCGCGCGTTGCGTAAACACCCGAACATCAATTCGTCGTGGCAGAACGATTTCATTGCCCAATACAACTCGGTTCATTTGGGCGTTGCGGTTGCTCTTCCTGCTGGGCTGGTGACACCAGTTGTTCGTCATGCAGAGAAACTGACTCTTATTCAAATTGCACAAAAGAATCGTGAACTCATCAAACTTGCTCGTGATGGCAAGCTGCAGCCTGACGACTACGCTGGTGGTACGTTTACGATTTCAAACTTGGGTATGAGCGGTATTGAAGAGTTCACCGCCATCATCAATCCGCCACAGGCTGCGATTCTTGCTGTGGGCTCGACTGTTGCAACTCCGGTTGTTGACGCCGATGGTGAAATTACGGTTGAGCAGCGTATGCGCGTGACTCTCAGCTGCGACCATCGTGTGATTGATGGAGCACAGGGTGCTGAATTCCTCAAAACACTCAAAACGTACTTTGAAGATCCCATGGCTTGCCTGTTCATGGGTTGAGGTGAACCCAAGCCACTTCAATTCTTCACGAGTCAAATGCCCCGTGGTGAGAGATGCTCCGCGGGGCATTTTGGTTTATGTTCAAGAGAGAGACGAATTTTTACGGAGATTCCCTAATGGCCAATGATTCCAAGAAACAATCTGCTGAAACTCAGGAAGAAGTGCGATTGAACGTGTTTCTTCAAGAGAGCGGTGTCGCATCACGACGCAAGGCGGATGAACTGATTCAATCAGGCATGGTCAAAGTGAACGGAAAATCCGTGACTCAGCTCGGCATTCGTATCCGTCGAACGGATAAAGTTCACGTTCACGGAAAACTGTTGACTGTTAAAAGCATCCCCAAAGTTGTTTACGTCTTGAATAAGCCCGATATGTGTCTGACTACGCGTTTTGACGCCAAAGGCAGACGGACTATTTTTGACCTTCCCGCGGTCAAGACACTTCCACCCAACGTTCAGGCTGTGGGTCGATTGGACTATCGTTCCGAAGGACTCCTTTTGCTGACCAACGATGGAGATCTTGCGTATGCGCTGACCCATCCAAGGTTTTCTGTAGAGAAAAGTTACGCCGTTCTCGTGGCCGATGGAGTGACCATTGAGGATGTTGAAAAGTTGCGCGCGGGTGTCATGCTCGATGATGGTTTGGCAAAAGCCGTCAGTGTTCGTCTAGGTAACAAAGAGCGTCTTGGTGCCACTCGCGGTCAATGGCTCGAGTTGGTTGTCACTGAAGGCCGTAATCGTTTGATTCGTCGTATGGCCGAGGCCATTGGTTTGAAGGTTGTACGTCTGGTACGTGTTGGAATGGGCGATGTGTTGCTTCCGGCAACGCTTAAACCGGGGCAAGCAATTCCCGTGGACTCCATTGCGCGCAATCAGCTCGAGCAAGTGAAGCATGACATGCTTCGGTCGGTAGAAAGTCAGGAGCAGCAACATGGCAGCTCGGGAATGCCAGATGAACTGACACGCGCGAAGCGTAAATTGCGTCGACAAATTAAGCTCAATGATGAGGAGTACGAAATAGAATCCTCAAGGCGCTCCGCAGAGGCATCTGTGAAACGCAAGCAACGCGGTCAGCAACAGCGTGAAGCCGTGAAAGGCGGAGAGACAGACAGGCCAATTCCACGTGCGGAACAACCCCGTCGTGAAGGCCGCGATGGTCTGCGTGCGGAACAACCTCGTCGTGAAAGCCGCGATGGTCTGCGTTCAGAACAACCTCGTCGTGAAGGCCGTAATGGTCCACGTGCGGAACAACCTCGTCGTGAAGGCCGCAATGGTCCACGTGCGGAACAACCTCGTCGTGAAGGCCGTAATGGTCCGCGTTCAGAACAACCTCGTCGAGAAGAACGTCAGCGGCCAATGCGCTCAGAAGCAAACGCAGGGCCGCGAAGCAAACGTCCAGCAGCAGACGGACCGCGCGCTGTACGTCGGTCGGACGCTCAACCGAAGCCTGCCAAAAAAGACAGTCGTCCGCGCTCATCCAAGTCTACGAGCAAGTCGGCGCGCCGACCTTAGAAAGTCGATGCACCGACCTGAATTGACGACCTACAAGGATTTCAAAAGATAAAAGCTGCCCTTGGGCGGCTTTTATTTTGCACCCACGAGAGCTCGAGGCGCTGGACATGATGTTCCGGCAGCTTGGGGAGCCTTGACCACGGCACTTCCCATAAATGCTGTGAGTTGTTCGATATGGCCCTCCATGACTTTCGTTGCATATCTTGCATTCAAGTTAACTTTTCCCGGAGTCTTGTCTGCATTTTCGAGTTCTGCTTTCAGTGTTTCGACGAACCGTCCTTTAGATTCTTTCGGGTCAACTGCGGTCGCATCGATATATTTGCTCATTTCGGAGATTAAGTAGTTTCGTTCGACTTTTTTTGGTGCGTCGATAGGGAATTGAATTGTGTAACGCTCATCTCTGTATAAATCAGCTACATACTTAGGTTTCTCGTTGGCTGATTTTCCTTTGTATTCGGAGACGTAGAAACAATAACCATTATCAAATTTCACAGCAAAAAATATTACGGATGTCGGACGACACATCCAACGGAAAAGGCCGGGTTCGCATGTTTTCACAGTTTCTAGTGAGGAAACATCAGATTGCGCTGGTTCAGTTTTTTCCTTTGGTTTACAGTCTGGAGTTGCCCCGTCAAGACCGACCATCAGGGCCGGAGTCAGTGGCGATGTAGAGCACCTTCCCGGCTGGTGCCGGATTG
>CAYWSV010000076.1:0-14810 GCA_964460155.1 uncultured Oligoflexia bacterium
GGCGAATGCACAATGCTTGTCGCAGGGTCATGTAGTGGCGCGAGACAGGAACTTCGGGAAGGCACCTGTTGTTCGTGTCGCACTCCCAGTCAAACGCTCGGTTTGCAGATGAATTCACCCCATATTCATTGAGGGTGCCGGAGACCGATGATGCTGCGTCCTGCTTAAAGGTTGGTTTTTCACCCACTAAGCTGAAATGTTCGCACGACTGCCAAGTGCAGTGCGTAAGTTTCTCTTTGTGAAGAATCACATAGCAACCATCCAAAATTTTCTTTTTTGTCTCTGCTGTGCATTCAAATGACCTATTTCTCACGTCGCAGCTGCTAAAATTTGAGGAACGACTTGTTTCACGCCCACCCACCGAACCAGCCCACGCAAGGCTCGATATGGAGCTCAACAAAATGCCTGCAATCATTGTTGCGAAGCTGTTCATGAGTCACTCCTCTCCTCAACAAACTAAGATACCCCATCCTGTCAGCGGTTGACCCATCGCATGTCGCGCCACACGTTTTGAATGATGGCCGTGTTCGACTCTCCAAGTGCTCTCGGATCCATGATGAGCATCCATCCGACATTGGGATATCCTCTACCCGTTGGCCCTAGAGCATCGAATTTTTTGCTCCAGAATTCTCGAGTAATGACGCCTGAAACACATTGTATATCTCGAACAATACGTCTCTCTGGATCTAAATTTGCAGCCCACAAAAAACTACTCATTTGGGTACTCGTAAAATATGGGATTTTTGAGATTTCCGGCGACTCCTGAATCCCGTATAAAATCGGAGCACCCGAGTCGGTCGCTTCAACTCCTTTTCCACCTGTCATCGTATACGTGTAGTATGTAAACTCAGGGTCAATCGCCTGAGTGCGGCTCACAAAATCAGCGACATCCTGCCCCGCCCCGTATTGATCGTAGGAACGCGTGCCGCGGTTTGTGATATTTCGATAAGCACCGTTCATGCGGGTCAACAATACTCCACCTCTACCAACATGAGGGTCTGGATGCCCCTTGAACATGATGGAGTTACCGGCAGGAAACAAACCAGCGTCACTCCATCCAAGAGCCATTCGAACAGGAGCTTGGGTTCTTTTTAAGTCAAGATCTGTTGGTGGTTCAATATCTTTTCCGCACAAGGGCAGAGCCCTTTTTTCTGCGTCTTCGAACGAAACTCCGCTTTCAACTAAAAAGCGCACAACATCGCTGTTTCCGGCTTGTTGAGGACGAAGATTGGTGAAGCTTCGTTTTTTCGGTGTCCAGTACCACCTCATATTGAAAGCGCGCGGGTGTGCTACACTTTTTCCACCCCACTTATATGTAGTTTGGATAGGATCGTATTCAGTGAGTTCGAACGAATGCGCTTCGGCAATTTGACCCGCGGGCGCACCCGCAGGTGTCACAGAATAAAGACAGTGAGCAGCGGTCAAAAGGTATATGTTGAACGTGCCGTCTCCACTATTTTCATAGATACGCATGGCTGAGCATTTTTGTCCGGATTTGCTAAAAACAACATTCGCAAACGCGCTGTTGGCCACATCAAAATTCTTTGGTTTGAAAGGATTCGGAGTTCCATCGATAAAAACATTGTACATTCCTGAGGTCATCGCTTCGCGGGAATCCGATAAACCCAGCTCCTCTGAAGAGTTCTGCACAGGCCTAATTTCATTCGCAACTTCTTTGGAAGAACTGCCATTTGACTTGGGACTTCCCAGTTGAACCTCATTCGCGTTCCGAACGGCCCCACAGCCCTGCCCGAGTAAACACGCTACAAATCCCAATACCCCAAAAGTCGCGAGTTTTGATTGAGACATCTGCTCCTCCCCAGACTTTCCTGTAACGAGAGTCGTACGAGAAGATGGCCGCCTGAAGTTATTTTAAAAAAATCAAACATAATAGGGGAATAAGAACTCAAGTTTCGACCTACGCCAAAGAACTCTGCAGAGGCTTCTCGAGTTCACCCCTCAAGACTTCCACCAAACTCAACGAGCTTGTCTTTGGCTTTATGGAAGTCGGGGTGCTTGGCGATAATCTTGCGCAATAATTTAATGGCTTCTTCCTTGCGCCCCATCAGATTCAATAACAGAGATTTGTTAAACATCACGAGGTGATTGTCATTGTCCCTCTTGATGATCTGATTGTAAGTATCGAGGGCTTCATTATACATCTGCGAATCACGGTAACAGATCGCCAGAGAATTCAGGAAGCTCACATTGTCGGGCTCGGCATGCACAGCCTGCCGCAAAAACTTGGCCGCTTTTGCATATTCTTTTTTCTGAAAGAAACAGTAGCCAAGACGCTCAACAATAAACGGATGTTCAAATTGAGCTTGGATGGCCAAGTTGAGCAGCGAGATCGCGTCGTCAACGCGACCTGCCTCCAACAAAGGTGCCGCAGCTTTTTCGTAGCGAACCACATTCAACGGACTCAGTTCAATCGCCTTCCGGAACGACTGGAAAGCCGAATCCAAATCACCCTTCTCAAGATAAAGCTCTCCCAAAAGCGAGTGCGCATGAGTGTAATTATTGTTCTTTTGAATCGCTGTAAGCGCATGTTTGAGCGAGAGTTGCAGATCACCGCGCAAATGAGCTATCCGCGCCAACCCAACATACGGACGGGCCGCAGTTATGGTTTGCGCGGCAAGATCCTGATAAACGCCCTCCGCGCGGTCGAGCTCTTTCATTCGGATTGCAAACTTTGCGTATTCATAGATCCGTTCAGGATTTCTGTGGCTCGAGAATACGGAATGCGCTGATTTGAGCTTAGGAAGAATTTCATTCGGTATGACTGGTTTGATAAGAAAGTCGTCGAAGCCACTTTCCAACGCCAGCATGACTTCTTGCCTGTTTATTGGATTCGAGCAGAGGATCACGACATCTCTCTGAATACCAACGTCTTCCCGAATTTCCTGAATAATGTCCTGAGATGTTGGACCTTCCAACTCATTGCTCAGCAACAGAACATTGGCCGGCTGACGACGGATTTCTGAAAGTGCAGCCAATCCTTCCTTAACAACTCGTACCTTCGAGAAGCCTAGTTTTTGAAGGTGGTGAGTCATGATGAGTCGCACATCACTCTGCGGGTCGACAATAAGGACATCCAACGAGGTTCCAAAGGGCTCGGGTTCGGCCACTTGATACTTTTTGTAGAGGTCGTTCTTGGAGTCACTCATTGAACAATCCTGTCTCGAAGTCTCCGCACTCGAGGGCGTGCCCTACGGTCTATTTGCGTCTGAGTTCTGTCAGACCACCTTTTGAGTTTAGCTCCCAACCAACTAAATGGCCATTCCTGCCAAGTATGTCAGCGGGTTGGCTCTATTTGAAAAATCGACTCGTTTTTTGTGCCTCTCCACAGTTTACTTATCGGTCGATTGAGTCGGATGATAAAATTCCAACGTGCTTCCCTTGCCGGATTGACTGGTCGGCCATATCATACAAGCCGAACCTCTCCTAAAACGAGCGTCTGTTCTCCTCTTCATTTTTGAGCAAGGATGGTCCGTGCAATGAATTCTTTACTGTCACGACTTCTCGCATCCTCTTTAGCTTTATTACCTTCGGCGTTCGTTTCTTCGCAAAGCTTGGCCATGGGTCATGGCCCGATGATTTCAATCGAACACTTCAACACTCAGCAAAAAACGGTTTGGTTGAATATTCACTCAACTCAGTCACAGCAAACTTTGGCTGCAAACAAACTCGCTCAATTCGAAATGGGTGGCGGTCGTCAGTTGCAGGTCCTCAAGACTCGGCCATCATCAACGTCAGGAACGTTGATTGAAGTGCCGTGGCCTGCGGGACACGCGTTGGCCTTCGTGGAAGGCCACGCACCCGTTGACGGACGATTGGTGGCTGGTCTCAAATACCGTGGTCTTTATCTGATGAAGTCCGAAGAGGCAGTGCGCCTTCAAAAGGACGCACGCAACTTTGTTTGGCCGGTCTCAATTGAAGATGCGGGCTATGCTGATTTCACTTCAACAACTGAACGAGGAACAACTCCAACGCAACCCCTGCCCCCGTGGCAACCTCGAGCAGTTTCCAAATCCGAAGCACTGCAGCCCGACCTTGCGAGACTTATCCAAACTCTTGAAGTGCTGACCGGCGATCGTTCATTCATGCTCGATGGCAAGGAAGTCAGAATCACAGAACGCGGTGGTACCGAAAACCGCGCACTGACTCAAAAGTTTGTCATTCAAAGCCTTCAAGAAGCAGGGATCGAGGCTAAATTGGTGCCCTACACCTTGGGCAGCTACACAGGTGCAAACGTTGAAGGAACATTGTGGGGCGCAGACAGAAGCCGATTCATTATCGTCTCTGGTCACATGGATTCTGTGCGCAACCGCGGCGCCGACGACGATGGTTCTGGTACCGCAGGCTTTATTGAAGCTGCGCGTCTCCTTGCAACAAAGGGAACACTTCCTGTGTCCATTCGATTTGTTGGTTTCGACCAAGAGGAACTTGGGCTCATCGGTTCGCGAGCATACGCAAATCAGCTCAAGTCCGAAGAGAGAATTCTGGGAGTCGTTCAGGCCGATATGATCGGCTACGACGGCAACGGTGATTTTGCTTATCATGCGATGGATTGCGATCGGCCAGACAGTAAGCCGCTCACTCGCGTGGTCGATGAACTCAATGTTAACCTTTCGCTTGGCATGAAGAAGGTCGCAGCTTGCACGAACCGCTCGGACCACGCTTCATTCTGGAATAAAAATATTCCTGCCCTAATTCTCTCGGAAAACTTCTTTGGTGGAGACAACAATCCTTGCTACCACCAAAAGTGCGATACGATGGATAAAATCAACAAAGATTACCTTCTGCGTCTCGCATCTCTGCAGGTCAACACAGCCCTGAGTCTTGCTCTCTCGGCGAATTGAACCGCTTTGATTTGACGGTCTTGAAATATTCAGGACAATGGGTGGCGTTCTGCCATCCATTTTTTTTTGGAGGTCATCATGCTCCGTTCTCAAACCAAATTCAGAATGCGTGCCGTTCGTCGCCATGTATTCTTGGGTGTTCTCTGTTGTGTCGGGCTGATGAACTTTCAATCGGCACACAGCGTCGGAGAGCGCAGAATCGTCAGTGTTCGTATTTCACAGGACCCTGTGCGTCGTAGCGAAGATTTGCAAGAACTTGCTCAATTCGATGTCCTCGGCGTCTCGATCGGTGAAGGGCTGGCTGAACTAGGGGTATCCGACATACAGCTTGAGCAGCTTCAGAGGCTTGGTTTTCAAATTGAATTCTCACCGTTGAACACACAGCTTCAACGAGAATTTCAAGAACCTTATCTGACCCCAACGCAAGTCATCGAAGGACTTTCACGATTTGCTCAGACGCATCCTGCACTCAGCGAAATCAAAACGATTGGCACGACGCGACGTGGACGTCCGATACAGGCGATTGTCATATCGGCAAATCCTAAAAATAAAGAACAGCCTGCTCTGCTCTTCAATGCGATGCACCATGCCCGCGAAGTGATGACCACTGAAGTCATTATGCACATGGCGAAAGTTTTACTCGAGGGATATGGCAACGACCCCGAGATAACACGCTGGCTTGACTCCTCTCGAATTATCCTTGTTCCGCAGGTCAATCCCGATGGAAATCAGCTTGTTCATGACGGGCAATCCATGTGGCGCAAGAATGCATGGGAATCTGATGGCCGCACAGTGGGTGTTGACCTCAACCGAAATTACCCAACATTTTGGGGCGAATGTAACGGCTCGAGCCCAAGCAAAACATCAGACTCATATCGTGGTCCTTCGGCTGCCAGTGAACCCGAAACCAATGCCATGATGAAGCTGGTGCTCGATGAAAAGCCCGTGGCCAACATCAGCTATCACTCATTTAGCGAAATGATTATTTACCCCTTTGGCTGCCGTTCGGAAAAGAACCCTGCGCTCGAGTTGTTTAAGTCAGTCGCGGAAGACATGCGGGCAAATGTCATCGATGACCGCGGCAAAAAGAATACCTACGAAATTGGAACTGCACCCGAGCTTCTCTACTCTGCCGATGGAACAGATGCCGACTGGCAATATCGTGAAGCGGGCGTCCTCTCGATGGCGATGGAAGTGAACGGACGCATGCAAGGCTTTCAACCGTCATACGAAAAATGGCGAGACGTCACGGTCGTGCGTCAGGAAGGTGCATGGAAAACCCTCATTCGCCGTGCGCTCGGACAAGGAGTCAAGGGCGCCATCCGTAGCCGTCAGCTCGATCAGCTGACCTATCGCATTTCAATAAACAAAAATGGTGTCATGGAAGAATTCACGGGTGGCGATAAAAGCGTTCGCCCCTTCCGCCCACGCAGCGCAGAAGGATTCATCTTCAACACGCTCCTTCCGGGTGCATACCAAATGGACATCCAGATGGGCAGTGAAACGCTCAAGACGGTCACATTTTCGGTGACCAAGAATCAGGTCACCGACTTGGGTGAAATTAAACTTTAAGCCCCTCGGCCTGCAGCACACTCATGACCGCCGGACGCTGACGCACTTTGCTCATGTAAGCTGTGACTGTAGGCCAACGTTCCAAACTGCGCTTGAGCATGCCCGCCCAGTTGAGCACCGTAAACAAATACGCGTCTGCAGCTGAAAACCGAGGTCCCAACAAGAACTCGTGGTTGCGCAGCTGCTGGTCGACGAGCTCGAGGCGCTGCGACAATCGCTCCCATGCAACATCTTTGTCCGCCACACCCGTGGCCGGATTCCAGAGCGGGGAAAAGCCTTTGTGCAGCTCGGTAGAAATGAAGGTCATCCACTCAAGAGCCTTGTAACGCTCCCATGTTCCGTTTGCGGGCAGGAGGTTCGCCTCAGGTTTGAGGTCAGCGATGTAGGAGAGCAAAGCCACTCCTTCGGTCAGCCAGCGCCCGTCAGCCAGCTGAATTGCGGGCACATAGCCTTTGGGGTTGAGCGCCTTAAATGGCTCGCCATTGCAAAGACCTGTGCGCAAATCGACGCGGACAGCTTCAAAAGGAAGTCCTGCCTCAGCCAAGGCAATGTGTTCGGCCATTGAACAGGAGCCCGGAGAAAAGTACAGCTTCATAGCTCACTCCATTGAGTCTAGAAAAAGGTTGAAACTCTGTGCGCAACCAAAAGGAAGACAAGCGTCATGGCTAACACCGGTTCCCCCCTTCTCACAAGCCAAAATCTGGCCGTGCGCATAGGAGTGACAACGCTTTTTGAAGCTCTCGACCTCACACTTCACCCCGGCGACCGCTTGGGGATTGTTGGTCCAAACGGTGCCGGCAAATCGACTCTTTTGCGCATTCTCGCAGGAATCGGCAAAGCCGATACGGGTGTTGTTGCAGCGCGAAATCAGCTCAGAAAAGCGTTCGTGAGCCAGAACATTCCCTTTGATCCGGCACAGACGGTCAACACAGTTCTCACCAAACAACTCCAAGCCGTATTCGGCAGCGATTTGGCCGATGTCGCACAGGCAAAATTTGAAAAACATCTTGCACGTTTGGAAGACAATCCTGACCTTGGTGCCGATGAAAAATGGCTGGCGGAATTGGATAAACTTCAGCACCAACTCGATGAACACCAATCGCGCACAGTGGATATTCCCAACGCGCGTGCGGGAACTTTAAGAGTCGCTGGCCTCGAGGAATTTGCCGAGCGGGAGGTTCGACAGCTCTCGGGTGGTCAGCAAAAAAGACTTCAGCTCGTTCACGCCCTCATCAGCCAACCGCAGCTTTTACTGCTGGATGAGCCAACAAATCATCTGGACGTGGAAACTGTTGAATGGCTTGAAGACGTACTCATCGATTTGTCCGAAACGGGTTTTCAAATGTTGGGGGTTCCTTTGCTCGACGAAGAACCCGAACCCATCGCCATGGCAATTGTCTCGCACGACCGCTCGCTGCTCGACACGCTCGCCAACAGAATTCTCGAGATCTCTGGCGGTGACGTGCAATTCTACTCCGGAAATTATGAAGCCCATGCCCTTGAAAAAGTCCAACGCATGGAAGAAGCCCGCACGCGCAATCAGCGTTTAGCAAACCTCATGCGCAGAGAGCTTTCATGGCTTAGACGTGGCCCCGCTGCCCGAACGACCAAACAAACTGCGCGTATCAACCGCGCTGCAGCTCTTGAAGTCAATCTCCAGTCGGCAGAAAAAAAAGCTGCTACGAAACCAAAGGTTGAACTCAATTTCTCGGCGTCCATCGAAAGTAAGGAAAGAGACGCCACAGATCTTTGGATTTCTGTGAAGGAGAATTTTGGTTCTCAAACCCTATTGGAATTTGAAAAAATCAGTGTCTCTCATCCGGGAGGAGAGAACTATCCTCTCCTTGCTAAAGACTTATCACTTGTTGTCAAACCCTCAATGAGGCTGGCGATAGTCGGGCCAAACGGCTGCGGCAAAACTCACCTTCTCAGAGTCCTTGCTGGTGAGCTCACACCAAACAGCGGATCTTGCAAAAGACACGACCTACTGAAAGTCAGCTACTTCGACCAACACAGAAACGCGCTCGATCCTAAAGTCACAGTTCGACAGGCCATTTGTCCTGAGGGTGATTTTGTTCACACCAGCAATGGCTACCTTCACATCATGAGCTATTTGGAGAAATTCCTTTTCTCGCGCCACGATGCCGACCGACCCATCCGGGACCTCTCGGGTGGTGAACAAGCGCGCGTCTTGATGGCGAAAATGATGCTCGAGCAAGCCAACACTCTCATTCTCGACGAACCTACGAATGACCTCGATATTCCAACACTTCAGGGACTCGAGGAAACGCTCATGAACTTTGCTGGCGGGGTGGTTTTCACAAGTCACGACCGATATTTTATTCAACGTGTTGCAACACATATCGTTGTCTATTCAGGAGTATCGAAAAACAAAGACGGCGAGAATTACAAATGGACGATTGTTCCCGACCTTGAACAAGCGCTGCAACTCCTCAGCACATTGAATCCAGCCAAAACAACTGCCGCGGGACCAGATAAAAAATCGACCGACAAGCAACTTGCAAAAGAAAACGAAAAAATTGAGTCCTCAGCCGCATCTGGAAAAAGCAAGCTCTCATACAACGAAAAAAAGGAACTTGAACGACTTGAATCAATGATTCCAAAGCTCGAGGAAAAGCTTGCTGCTGCAAGCGCATCTCTGAACTCAGCCTATGAAGAAGGACTACAGTTTCAGATTGTGCAAGAACGGCAAGCGCTCGTCACTCAGCTTGAAAATGAGCTGAAGACCTGCCACGAAAAATGGGAAAGTCTTTACGAACGCGCCTGAGCCCGCGGACCACGACATTCAAAAAAATGTGCATGCGCTCGACCAGCAACCTCTGGGAAATCCAGCGGAGGACGAACGCGCTGCACGAAACTGAAAAAATCTTGCAAAGTTTTTTGAAAACCTGATTTCTCGTGCGACTGACAATTGGTTGAGAAATAACAGACTCCATCGTCTTTAAGAATCAGCGCGCACGATTCAGCCAATTCGGCCCATTCACGGCTGACCTGAAAAACACCCGCAGTTTGGGTCGCCGAGAAGGTTGGTGGATCGCAAATGATGATATCCCAGCCCGAGTCGGTGCCATCGTTTCTTTTTATTCTTTGCTTTTCCAGCCAAACACGAACATCTTTTTCAATAAACTTACCGGCACGACTGCTGGTCAGTCCATTCACTTCAAAATTCTGTTTACCAAGTGCCAACGTACTCGCGGCTGCATCAACATTCATAACAACTTCGCATCCAGCCTTTGCTGCCGCAATACCAAACGCACAGGTATACGAAAACAAATTCGCAACGCGCTTACCCGAAGCCATCAACTGTACACGTCTTCGATTGTCACGATGATCAAGAAATAATCCCACATGCTGTCGTAACGTCAGACTCACAGCCGCAGTCCAATCGTGCTCAAAGACGAAAAACTGATCTGCGGGCTTCACCCCTGAACTCGTGAGCTCCTGAATCAATCCTTTTTTGTGCGGATTCTTCGATATACGCCGAAAAACGTGCCCTTGAACTCCGAAACGCTCAACCAAAACAGACATCAATGGAGCAAGTTCTTGGACGAGCACATCGAAATCTGTGTCATCGTAGACCCAAGCCAAGGTGTGTGATGCGTAAATATCTAATGAAACGTCAAAAGCAGAAAGCTCACCCCGTTGAATAACTCGCCATGCGGAACAAATGGAACTCAACCAAACACCACGTCTGTCCAATGCAGCAAGTGCTTCCAAGTGGGTGCGACCAAGCGCATGAGCGCGTTCACTGAAGCATTCCGGTAGAGGCGAACGAATCGGTGCAGGAAGGTTCGGCCAGTGAAGCTCGGCGCAATGAAGAGCAATACGAGGAGCAGGCAATCCGCCGTAATCGGTGTCTCCCCACAAAGCGCAACCCGACAATGACGCGTGACGACGAATCTGATGCATCCGTCCTCGCGAAATTTTAGCCCGATACAAAAAAACATCGTGGGCTAATTTGCGCTCAAAGAAAAACTCCGTCCGCGCTGATTTTTGATCGAGCGGCTGCTCGCAGATCCAATGTTCACCCCTTGAAGGACGAACATCAGACGCCGACAGAAAATAATAAATTTTTTCGGCAGCGTCCTCGATATGAATGCGTTCCGCAGCCGCGCTTGCCGCGGCGGTTTTAGCAAAAAGCAGAACTCCTGTAGTCCCAATATCAAGACGCGAACAAACGTAGGTTTTCTGATTTAAATGAAGTGCCAGCCATTCTTGAACCCCAACATCTCCGGCGTCCCCACCGTGTGTCGCAATGCCATAGGGTTTATCGACGACAAGCCATTGTTCATCGGAATAGAGAATGACCAACTCGGACTGAATACTCACTGCGCATCACTTCTCAGGTTGAGGAGAGTATTAATGATCTCCACAAAGCCTTCGCTTTCAGAGAGCGTGCTAATAATTTTCGGATAATGGCTCATGACTTCTCGGTACTTCACGATGTTCGCCACTCCCGCACTCAATGGAAAATTAGCTTCACAAAAAAGTGTTTCATCGTTCGGACTGTCACCAATGGTCAAGGTTGTTTTGGCCGGATGCGCAGCTATTCCCCACTGCTCAAGAAGCCACTTCAGTGCTGCACCTTTTTGCTGACCGCAGGGCATAATGTGAGCGTGAATTGTCGACCATGTAAAGGCAAGTCCGGAGCTTTCAACTCTTTGTTTTATTGCACTGAGAACTGTCGCAGAGAGGCCACCGACGTGAAAGGTAAAATCACTGAGCCTATAAATGTTATCGCCCGTGACTTGAAGTTGAGGATAATCTGAACTCAGTTCGGCGAACATTTTTTTAAGAGGTCCGCGTTGATCATCGGCACCGAGCTTTTCGTATGCAAAGGATGTTGAATTCCTGACAAGCGGCTCTGCCTCTGATCCCATAAAGACAACTCCACCATTCTCAGCAATGGCGGCATCCACGGGCAAATACGAAACCAACCCCTGAACCCAGCCCGAGGGACGGCCGGTTACAAGACAAACCTTCAAACCACGAGCGCGCAGTGCAGACAAAGCCGCAACGACCGACGCAGACAACCGTCCTCCCGAGGTCAGGGTGCCATCGACATCCGCAGCCACGACCTTCAAAGACGTCCACGTGGTTCGATCGGACAAACTCAATGTTTTAAAAACCTCTGTCATTTCAAGCACCCTCAAGAAGTAACCCGCAGAGCGAAGATTCCCATTGACTCAGTCTGCATCAATTTCTAGCAGTGACTGGCCGGTCGGCTGACTCTCACGTCGTGCCACTTTGGCTCTTCTACCCTACTTGTTTCATTTGGGGACTCGCAATGACAAAGACCCTTCGGACTCGATTCACTGCGCTTGCTGCTTTGTCGGTTTTGATGTCGTTTGGTGTCGCCTGCCAGAAGGGTGAAACGCAATCCAAATCAAATTTTGTGAGAGCCTCCTCGACCAAGGCAATTCTTGAACCGCGCGACCTTCAAGATAAGTTCATCTTCGGATTGAACGTCATCGAGACGAAAAACTTTTTTGGCACCGCACTGAACCTCAATTTCCGTCCGGTTGAATGCGACCTTGTATTGACCTCCGATTCCGCCGGACGGCCCATACTGGTTGTAGCCACTGCAGGTCGAGACGGCCGCCGAGAAAGGCTGCTAAGCTTCAGCGTCGTTGAAAAGCGTAACGGGAATATCGAAGTCGATTTCGACACCGCTGGAAACGATCTCTCGATTTGGAACAGTATTGGCGGACAAACGGTAGACATGGATGCCAACGTAGGCGCAGGCAGCTGGAAAACTGCTGCTGAGCCTAGAGTTGTAAAAGTGGTTCAAGACCCAGATTCAGTAATTGTCGACATTCTGCACACGGTGAGCTTTGGACTCGAGAAAGATGCTAATGAACCCTCGAAATTCAAAACGGGTGAAGTCAAAATCCGTCTTTTCTTGAAACGTCAGGAAAAAAATCCCGACATTTTACAGCGAACTGCATCAATGGCTCGCAGCGAAAACATAGGATTTTTTCCAGCAGCACGTATGGGCTCGTTAGATTCAAATCTTCCGATTGCGCACTACAAACTCGACGTCAATTCAAAGCGTCCGGCACAACAGATTATTTATCTAAAAGACTTTCCGGCTGAATACGAAGCCGTCGCTAAACAGGCCATAGAAAGCTGGAACATCTCCTTTGGATTTGATGCGTTCAAAACAGAAAAGGCAACCGAGGAGATCGACCTCGGTGACCCTCGCTATAACGTTGCGAAATGGATAGACGGCCTTGACGAAGATGTCCCATGGGCGGGATATGCACCAACAATGGTGAACCCGCGCACAGGACAGGTTATAGCAACCCAAATTCTCATCAATGGGAGCACGACCCGCAAAGGTTTCGAAGGAATTTATAAATATACAACAGAAGCAGCTCCGCAGCTGCCGCAACTCAGCGGAAAAATCGGCAACGTTCCGCTTGTCGAGGGAACGGGCGAAAACCCTGTTGTTTCATTCTTTGCAGACACAAAGAGTAAGAGCGAAGAAGAGTATATCAAGGGTTATTACTTCAGCGTGATTATGCACGAGTTCGGACATTCACTTGGTTTGCGTCACAACTTTGCAGGCTCTACACGCATCGATAGCAACGGAATTTCAAGCTCTGTAATGGATTACGAACCGGGTTTCGTGACTAATGTGCGCCGAGTTCCTGGCTCATACGATACAGCCGCAATTCGATGGGGTTACTTTGGCGAACGTCCAGCAGAAGCATTTGCATTCTGCACAGATGAAGACGTGGAGAAACGTTATGACTGTAATCAGGGTGACGTGGGTGCCCCAGAAGATTTCGTTGTGGCTGGCCTTATTCAGGGAACAACTGTGCTCGAGAACCTCATCGTACCGCTGCCTGAAAACGTTAAAAAGCCAATGCGCGGAATGATGAAAACAGCACTCAAAATTCTGGGACTCTCGGAGCAGCTCCCACAAGGAAAAAAGACAACCGCACTCGAGAATATTAATCGTGCCCTTGAGCGAGTTAAAAACGCGAAAGTTGCTGATGGACTCACAGAAGCCGAGCGAGCAATTGCCGAGGCAAATCTCAAAAAGCTGGCAGCGTCTTATCAGGAAGTCACGGCTCCTAAAAACTCACAACCTGTGGCCCTTATTCCCGGGATGTAAGCCTTTCGCGAAATTCAAAGTCTACAACGAGCGGAACGTGGTCGGACAATTGCGTCCACGGTTTTCCGCTCAAACACTTTACACCGCGGTATTCGAGTCCTCGTGAATAGACACGATCCAATGGCAAAAGAGGAAACGTACTCGGGAACGAACGCGCATGACTGCCATGCATCCATTTGTGTGCTTCAGTTAGCCCACATCCCGTTTCGAGATGACCCGAAATCTGACCACGCCAATCGTTAAAATCACCCGCAATCACAAGCGGCGTATGATGAGGAACAGCTTGTTCAATACGTTCAACAAGGCGCGCGACCTGAGTTCGACGGCCACGCTCATGCAAATCAAAATGCAGGCAGATAAAATGGACCGGAGGTCTTTCGGGTGACACCAGAATCACTACATGCAAAAGTGAACGCTTTTGAAAAAATACATTCGAAACATCAATATTGTTTGAATAAATAATCGGATATCTGCTGAGAACAGCATTTCCATGATGGCCATCCCAGCCATCCCAGGTTCGCCCATAAACCTTGTAATCGTAAAAACCGTCTGCCAAAAAAACATGCTGCTCTTCTTCGGGCCAGTGCGGAATCAATCGCGCTTTTCGTCGGTGTTCACCTTGCACTTCCTGCAGGAGCACAACATCTGCATCAATTGAACGCAAAGCCGAACGCATATCCGACAAGACAAACTGCCGGTTTGCCAACGAGAATCCCTTATGGATGTTGTAGGTCACGATCCGCATCAAAAGGCCTCTTCAAAGCAAATGACGAAAGTAGAGCAGAAGCTGAACCAAAAGACGCTGAAAGACAGATTCACCCCTCAGGGAAAGTCTGTCAATTTCACGCGACAAGCTAAAGTCTTTGAGAAAAGCATCCTCTAAGCTTCGGATGACAGTTGAATCAGAGACAACAATATCGAGCTCGGTATCATGCAATAAACTGCGGTGGTTCAAATTCGTCGAACCTATCCAAGCTGAATCATCGACGAGCATTGCCTTTGCATGCAAAACACGCGGCGAATATTCGAAGACTTGGACTCCATATTTGATGAGACTTTCATAAAAGACACGGGCAACCCAGGGCATGAAATGAACGTCCGAAATTCTTGGCAGCAAAATTCGAACGTCAGTGCCTTGCTTTGCCGCTGCCATGAGCGCTCGCAAGAGCTGGCCACTGGGAACAAAATAAGCATTCGAGATCCAAACACGAGTGCGAGCAGAGCGAATCGCA
>CAYWSV010000077.1:0-14679 GCA_964460155.1 uncultured Oligoflexia bacterium
GTTA
The DNA here is from genome assembly GCA_964460155.1 of uncultured Oligoflexia bacterium. Lineage (GTDB taxonomy): Bacteria > Bdellovibrionota_B > Oligoflexia > Silvanigrellales > Silvanigrellaceae > RFOM01. The sequence continues at coordinate 5 of CAYWSV010000077.1, forward strand.
AAGGTGCGGGCGCAACTGCACGCGTCTCGGCAAACTCATCCTTCTTCGGTCATCCGCTGCCTGTGTTGTCGCGCGGATACGGATGGGGACCAATCGTCAACTCTCCTTTGGAGCAAATCAGCCGCACAGACACTTTCCAAGTCAACACTCCAGCCTTCCAAACATGGTTCAGAACGTGGTGCTTGGGACGTCAACCTAAAGGCATCTACAACTCCAACCTCGCTGTGGGTATCGAGAAGAACAACATGTACGACGAAGCTCAACTCGCTATTGACGGTCTCGACGTTAAATTCGAAGTCCGTCCGGGCGCTCTGGCATTCTGCCCTGCTCAGTAAATCGTTCGCTTCACCGGAGGTCGCCCCATGTTCAACCGCAACCGTTTTGTTCTGCTCATGAGCTTTCTACCGGGACTCCTGACGAGTGCAGGCTCGCTGGTGATATCAGGCCTGCCAAAACGCGGCTTCGCCGCAGTCAGCTCGGGAACAGCAGCTCTGACAGTAAAAGACTGGACGGCTGCAGGTTCGGGGTGCCGCGCACACATGAACAAGGGCGGAGATGTTGAACTCGTCAGTCTCCGCTCGGAAACGACCTCCGGCGCGAACCTCGTCATCCTGAAATTTAAGTTCAATAAATATAAGCTGGCGTCGCCACCAGAAAATCCAAACACGAGCATCACATTTGCACGAGAGTGCGCGCTGCGAGTAGTGGCAAACCCCAGCGGAAAGACGCGAGTGAAGAGCATTGCTGCACGCACTCCGGTAACTTATTCAAAAGATGCCGACGTGGCCTTGAAGATGCAGTACATGCTGCGCCTCGATGGCGAAATTGTTGGTCAATCATTGAAAGAAATCGAGGCCGGACAACCCGTCCGCAATGCCGAAGAGGTGATTATCCTCACAGGCAAACCCTCGGAAGAAGCACTGCAGCTCGCCAAAATGAATCCACAGGGCTGTGGCTCGGCCCACATGCTCGGCTTTGACTACACGTTCATTGCCGCGCGCAAGAACCGCCCCGATGTGGCGTTGGTTCAACTCGGCGAAGATAAGCAGCTTGAACTCGCCGTCGAATTAGAAAGCTGCAAGTAGAAACGAAAACACTGATTAAAAAAGCTTTTAAATCTTTTTCACTCGGAAAGGTCAGAACCATGCGTCGCTCAGGCACCACGTCCCGTCTCACAGCCCTCAGTCTCCGTCTCCTTCTTCTGTGCCTGTCCGTCGTCCTCGCTCCGTCGCAAACATCTTTTGCTGCAGAGCTGACTTGGAATTCGGTCACCGCCCGCGGAGGCGGTGATGGCATACCCTGCCGACTTGACCCCAACAATCCATCCCAAAACAACGTGGTGTGGAGCGCTGCTGGTGGTGACCTTTCCATTATTCTTACGACGTGGGGAGTCTCGCTTCCCAAACTGGTCCGATTTGGTGGCGGCAAGTTGACCACCTCGAGTACCTGCGATTTTACCGCCACGGTCACAATTCCAAGGGGTTACTATCTGAGAACACTCACTCAAACACTGGTGGTGGGTGTCATGAAAGATAAGCTCGTTAGCGGAGGTATTTCTTCGAACGGCTACCTGTTCCAAACCCTCATTCCGTTGAATCAGATAAACATGGTTTTCCGTCCCGATCAGGCACTTAACAATGCACTTATGAACGTGACCAACACGCAAATCATGGCCAATGCGTTCATCCAGACGTTTTGTCAGGCGTCACGTCTGACGGCCTTCACGACTCAATTCAAGTTCCAACTGGTGGGCGGGGCTGTACGACCATTTCCCCAACTCGGCCTTCAGGCGAACGTCGACGGCAGCGACGTGAATTTTGGAATGGACTCCTCGCTCGAAAGATGTCCTCAATAAGCTTGCCGAGCAGGCTCTTTGCGTTTAAGACCTTCTGTTGAACAGTCAGCCAACAGTCCGACACGGGAGCCTCATTAATGCTCAGCCTTAAACATGGCCTTTTTATGGGTTTTATCGGTGCGATGCTCGCTTCGGCGTGCGGCAACCAACAACCCACAGCTCCCCTGAACCGGACTCTTGAGCAAAGCTCACTTGAAACCGTGTCGATTCCCCAAACTGACGTCCGCGATCAGGGCCGATTCGGAATCTGCTGGGCGTATGGCACAACGGCTCTTATTGAGAGCGAATTACTGCGCATAAACAACACCACAGTTGATATCTCGGAAGAGGCTCTGGCCTTCGAACATATGGCCGAGGCGCTACGCGCTCAATTTGCGGTCATGAACTCCTCCGACTTGGTGGAATTCATGATGCGCGGTCAGGTCCCCGAAGGTTGGGTGACGCGCACCACCAAAGAATTGGCCTCAATGTACGAGGACTCTCCTTACGTTCAGCATGATGCGCTTGCCCTTATAAAGATTCACGGCGCGGTTCCTGAAAGCGCGTGGTCTTTCAAAATCAAAACCCTCGAACAGAAGAACCAGTTGCTTGCAGCTGTCCGCCAGAATCTGCGCAAAGCGATGGATGCAGGCCACATCATTCAAAAGCTCACAATCGAACAAATCAAAGATCTCATTCTTGTTGGTCGATATGGGACAGCCTTTCCTTCAAGGCCGCCATCTTATTTCCAATGGCAGGGTGAGTTTATCACTGCACAAGCATTCGCAACTGATGTCCTCAAATTCAATGCCGACAATTGGGAAGCACTGGCGATCCGCAAAGAAGACGATATTCCCTCGTTCGTTCAGGCCGTCAAAGAAACTCTCGCACGCGGTCACAGCGTGCCACTCGCATTTCCCATCAACATCGACCGCATCTCGGGTGACTCCTTCCGCGCTGACAACAACAGCAAAGACTACAGCTGGGCGAACTATGGACGCGACGGCGGACACCTTGTCCTTGTGACCGACTTTATCAACAAAGGCGGTTCGCGTGGCGCTGTTTCTGAGGCTGCGCTTAAAGCCGAACTCGCCAAGCCCGCCGAGGAACTCGACGCACTGCTGTTTAAAAACAGCTGGGGAGTCGGCGCAAAAACGAATGAAAACGGCGTGCCTGTGGGCATGTCGGCCGATGGATATTACCGAATGGAAATGGGTTACATCAGAGGCATCTCAAAGATTCCCGATGCGACTCGCAATCCGTGGGCTGTAACGCTTGCTGTTGTGCCCCGGGAAATAGCTGACCGTCAGATTCACCTCAGAGGCAACCGTTAATTACTGACCGTCAGGTTCATCTGACGGGCAATCGGTCATTCGGCCCTCGCCAAGATTCACCTGACGGGCAATAGGTGATTCATCAGACTTCGAACGCAAAAAAGTGTCGGTCGAATCGAATGCGCGGGCCATAAAAACCTTCAGGTTTTCCTGCGCCGGCGCCAATGACCATGACCACTTCGGCACCACGTCTGGGCAAGCCCAACAACTTTTTCACACGCACAGAATCAAAACCTTCCATCGCACAGGAATCAAACCCCTGCGCACGCAAAGAGAGAATCAGATTCTCGCAGGCCAGAGCTGTCGACTTTACCGCCCAAACACGCATGTCCGCTTTGGATGTCGGCTGACGCGGAACAGGACGGAAGAGTCCAACGCACCACACACCGACAGTTTTGATGAGACCCAGCACACCCAATGGACCCTGTTTCATCGCGAATGGGATGAGTTTGTCGTAGTACTTCATGACTGTCGCAGGAACATTCCCCTGCCCCTGACGCTGGAAAACATCGAGCATGCGCTGGCGATTGGCAGACCATGTGTCCGTGCGCGCGACACAGACAAGCAACTCGGCAGCTGTTCGGGCAGCGGGCTGAGACAAACACGCTTTAACGAGTTTCTTCTTCTTTTCAGGATTCCTCACCCAATAAAATTCCCACATTTGTAGATTAGATGAATTGGGTGCGAGCAGCGCGTGATCGATTGCACGCCGAACAATCTCGGCAGGAATTGGTTGCGACTCATCAAACACGCGCACACTTCTGCGCGCTTGAACAACCGCTGAAAATGCGTCTGTGTAAGCTGCACGAGGATCCAAATGAGCCGTGGGGTCGAGAGCTGGTGTCAGCGACGTGATTTTTCCATCGCGAACGAAAACTTCTGCAGGAATAGTGCGCAGGTTGTAGTGGCTTGCCATCGAGCGGCAATAGGCTCCCGCTTCAAAAAAGACGACCACATCTCCGGCGTGAAGCTGAGGTAATCGCGCTTCGCGTGCAAGCACATCGCCGCTTTCACAAACAGGTCCAAAGACTTTGTAATGAATGAGCGACGTTGCGGGCTTGTTTGCGCAGGCCGTAGAATGCTCGGCTCCATAAATTGAAGGACGCGGAAACGCATTCATACCAGCATCAACATAAGCAAAACGGACTGTATCTAGATTCGCTTTTTCATAGAGAACTTCGGTTAAAAAAACCGTACTACTGGCAACCATACTGCGGCCTGGTTCAAGGCACACCGTGAGTTTCGAACAATCCGCTCCCCACATCTCTTGCAAGCGTGGTTGCGCGCCAACCAACTCCCGTAATGCGCGTGCCTGAAAACCCACATGCGCACGAATATCGGACGCATCTGCAGGAACTCCTGCAGGTCCAACGCCAAGTCCACCCCCAAGATCAAGATGATCGATTTGGACTCCGCTGTCGGCCAGCATCAACACACAATCACGCACACGTTCGAGCACGAGCGGAAAAACATCGTGGCTCTGCAATTGGGACCCAATGTGAACGTGAATTCCCTTGAGCGGAGCAACAAATTCCCGAAACGCTTTTTCATCCAATTTGTTATTGCGGGTAAATCTGAGTTGAGTCGATTGAAGCCAATCGGCAACCTGAGCCGTCAGCATGCCAAACTTCGAATCGAGTGCACCCGTTTTCAGATGTGGATGTGTTTGGGATTCGACACAGGGGTTGAGTCGAAGAGCCACGAGAGGTTCATGAAAAGCTCTCTGCATTTCCAAAAAACCACCGGTGGGCTGAACCGCCGCCGCGTACTGCGCGCGCCGAGTTTGCAAATGTTCAAGCACGAAGGACAGCTCTTGGGCATGCTCAACATTGATGACACCTAATCCAGCCTCGACGGCCTCGATGATTTCGGATGTCAACTTCCCAACGCCAGCGAAACAGATTTCGGCCGCCGGAACCCCCGCAGCACGTGCAGCCCTAAATTCGCCAATGGATACGATATCAAGTCCACAACCTTGGCGCGCAACCTCGCGCAAAATTTCGGGCGCAGCGTTGGCCTTCATGGCATAGAACACCCGAGACTTTGAAAAATAACTCGCGAGTTCGCGAACATAAGTTTCAGCGCGCTGCTTCACTGCGTTCAAGGACGTCACAAAGCAGGGCCCCGACACCTGCCCCCGCAAGACAGACAGGTTCACCCCGTCAACTTCAAGCTGCTGAACCGATTGGGTTCCGGGCATATTGGGCCATTTGATGTAGGGGCGGGTTTGAGAATCCAAGGCTGAGCTCTCCTTGTCGCTAGCGAAAATTCCGAAATCACAGGGGGAATTTATGCCACAACGGACACATCCCACCAAGGACCCGCAGCTAAATTCACCCGGCTTAAAATCTCAAGTTTGTCCTAGTTTTGCCGAAACCCACCGCGTAGGAGGAACGGCTATGGCTATCGCTGTTTACGAACATGACAAGACGCAGCTTTCAGAGCTCGTTGGCGTTCTTCAGGAGGGTGGGCATTTTGATGCCTTTTCAACAACTGACCTCGCCAAACTGAAAGAAGCCATGAACATCGACGGCGATACTCAAGCGGTCATGCGCGTTCAGGTCAATTTGCTGATTCTTGATCTGGATTTGTCGACAGATGCACTCGACTTTCTGCGCACCTTAAAAATGGACTACCGCTATAAAGACGTTCCGGTTATCGTTACCTCTGAAAACGATTTCGAGCAGCACGTACGCACGGCCTACGCTTATGGCGCGAACGATTTTATTCGCAAACCCATCAACAGAAACGAAGCCAAGGCACGCATTCATGCGAGTTTGCGGTTGAATCACGAAATCAACAGCCGTAAAGCGCGCGAAAGCGAAATCAACGAGATGAACAATCAGCTGCGCGACTTAACTCAAGTGCTGATGAAATTGTCGTTGATTGATCAACTCACAAGTGTGGCCAACCGGCGGGCTTTCGATCAAACACTTGAGCAAGAATTCAAACGCGCACGCCGCAATCGCAACCCGATTTCTATTCTTTTATTCGATGTCGATCATTTCAAACTTTATAACGACACCTATGGACATCAGGCGGGTGACCTATGCTTGCGCAGAGTCGCTCAGGAAGTCCTCAATACAATTAAACGTCCAGGTGACATGCTTGCCCGCTATGGCGGCGAAGAGTTCGCAATTATTCTTCCCGACACCGATGCTTCCGGAGCGCGTGTCATTGGCCAGCGTGTGCTCACAGGCATCGCAGCACTGAACATTCGTCACGAGAACAATTCGGCTGCCCCCTGTGTCACCGTCAGTGTTGGAGCCGCAACATATGTGGGCGCTGATCCAAACTCAGACCTCAAGGCTCTTGTGGGCTTGGCAGACAACTCTCTTTACGAAGCTAAAAGAACAGGGCGCAATAAACTTGTGTCAGGTGTGCTCGATGAACTGGGAACATCCACCCTCAGTGCCTCGTAGGCTTGTCAGTCTTAATCAAACCCTTTAAAAGGCGAGCAGTCTTTCGCGAAAGGCCCCTCGCTCATGAAAACGAATTCTGCAGCGCCGCAGTCACAGGCCACCTCACGCTCCACGCCGGAGCTTGGTCCCGTCTTCAAATTCGGCGGCACCAGTATGGGCTCTCTTGAACGCATCGAGCATGTTGCCGAGTTGTGTATCGCCAAACGTCCTTCAGCCGTGGTCGTTTCGGCCATGGCCGGCGAAACTAACCGCCTTGTCGGTATGGCCAAACACTTTACAGACCAAACAGACACGCCCGAATACGATTTGTTGGTTGCCAGCGGCGAACAAGTTTCGGTGGCCCTGCTGAGTTTTGCACTCAGAAAACGAGGCCTCAAACCTATCCCGATGCTTGCAGCGCACGCCGGAATCGTCACGACCGATCTGCACTCACGCGCAACAATTCAGTCGGTGAACAAAGAAGCCATTCTGAAACACATCTCGAACGGTTACATTCCCATCATTGCTGGTTTTCAGGGTGTGACTCAGGAGGGAATGTTTACCTCTTTGGGCCGTGGAGGCTCGGACACATCGGCAGTGGCCATTGCGGCTGGAATTGGTTCATCGGAGTGTGTCATTTACACCGACGTCGATGGCGTATTCAGTGCTGACCCGCGCATCTGTCCTTCGGCAAAAATCATTCGCCGTATTCGCCACGAAGAAATGCTCGAGATGGCAAGTCAGGGCAGCAAAGTGCTGCATATCCGCAGTGTGCAGCTGGCAGCAAAATGGGGCATTCGTCTTTTCGTTAAAAACACATTCAGCAAAGATGAAGGTACAGAAATGATTTCGGACAACGAACCAATCGAAGGCGAACTGGTCACCGGTGTTGCACATTCGGCCGATGAAGCGTGGTTTTCATTTGGACCTGTTCCTCACACGCGCACCACTCTTGCCAATGTTTTTGGAACTCTCGCTCAACACGGCATCAATGTAGATATCGTCAATCAAGAAGTCCGCAGTCAGGGCTTGCTCATTCACTTCACTGTGGCAGGAACCGACGTTCCAAAAGCACGCGAAGTTCTTTCAACCTTGTCTCCAACGGCTGAAATTCGTGTCAACCAAGATGTCGCCAAGGTCAGTATTGTCGGCGTTGGTATGCGCGTTCATGCAGGCGTCGCTGCACGCATGTTCAAGGCACTTGCGGATGCCGGAATCGAAATTCGTCTCGTCACAACCTCAGAAATTAAAGTCGCGTGTCTTGTTGATAGAACGATGCTCGCTGCTGCAGTCTCTGCTTTGCATAAAGAATTTATTTCATGAAAAAAGCCGATATACGCAAATTTGATCCCAATGGCGCAGGCGAATCGGATGGACAAATTTTTGGACTTCCGTTCACCGCAAAAGAATCAAACGTTGTTTTGATTCCTGTTCCCTTTGAAATGACCACAAGCTACGGGCGCGGGACAGTGAATGGTCCACAGGCAATTTTGGATGCCAGTCCTCAGCTTGACCTCTTTGATGCCGAATACGCCGAACACGGGTTGGCGCGTCCGTGGGAGTTCGGAATTCATATGGAAGCGGCCTCAGCTAAAATTCGCGCGCTCAATAAAACAGGCTGTCAGTTGGCTAAGCCAATTATCGCCAAAGGCGGACGCTTGGGCCAAAATAAAGGCCTTATCAGCAAGCTACAAAAAGCCAATAAAATTTCGCATGAATTGAACTCAATTGTGTTCGACAAAGCGAGCAAACATTTATCAGACAAAAAAATAGTTGGACTGGTGGGCGGAGATCACAGCGTTTCCTTTGGCGCCATTCAAGCTGTTGCTCACAAGTTTCCAAAACTGGGTGTGTTGCATATCGATGCGCATGCAGACCTGCGCACAGCCTATGAAGGTTTTGAGCACTCCCATGCAAGCATTATGAACAACGTCATTCACAAAATCCCCGGTGTTGCAAAACTTGTTCAGGTGGGCATCCGCGACTTTTGTGACGAAGAATACAAACTCGCAACCACCCACAAAAAAATAGATTGTTACTTTGACTACGCCATCCGCGATCGCATTTTGAATGGAAAAAGCTTTGCGAGTCTTGCAAAAGAAATCATCGCTCAGCTTCCACAGCATGTTTACGTCAGCTTCGACATCGACGGACTTGAACCTGCGTTGTGCCCATCGACGGGTACACCTGTTGCCGGTGGACTCAACTTCCATCAAGCCACTTTTCTCCTGCGAGAATTGGGGTTGTCTGGAAAAAAGATCGTTGGCTTTGACCTCAACGAAGTGGCTCCTTCGGGCCGTAAAGACGATGAATGGGATGGAAACGTAGGTGCGCGCATCCTCTATAAGCTCTGCTCGGCAGCACTCTACAGCCACGGGGCACGCAACTAAGCGGATAAAATTCTCATTCATTCTGGTTATTTGAACAATTCCCAGAAAATAACTCACTGAAAAGAATCAGTTTACCCTTCAGCTCGGCACAAAAATGCCGAACTGGAAGGTATGGAAATTCATAGCATTCAAGGCATGAGTATTTATCAATTTACACCCTGCGGAGGGGCATCGGACCGCAGCGTCTTGTTCTCTCATGCAACGGGAATTGCCGCACTGACGTATACAAATGTTCTGCAGCGCTGGGCCGATGAAATTGGCGTGAATGTATTCACCTATGATGCACGTGGACACGGAGAAAACATCACAGATGTGAAAGATGCCTACAAGAATGGGCTGACGAACATTCCGTGGACGTTGTGCCAAGACCTGAAAACCATTTACGCGTCTCTGAAAGCAAAATTTCCAGGGTTTTGGAGTTTGGCAGGTCACAGTCTTGGTGGGTGGCTGTCTTTGTACGCAGCCGACGAAACCGAGGTTGACCACATCGTCTTGCTCGACATGCCTTTGCTAGCCCCCTCGAGTGCCTTTTTATGGGCTGCTGCATGTTTATTTCGACAACGCGGAGTGCATCCACTTAGCAAACCTGCACGTCGACGAAAACGGCTTTTCCGCAGTCGAAAACAAGCTTTACTGACCTTTAAACGCAGCCCTTTTTTCCGAAACTGGGCAGAGCACCATGTTGAGCATTACATCGATGCGAACTTTGAAACACTTGAAGACGGCTCATTGCGTCTCAGACACGATCCTGAATGGGAGGCAGATCTTTTTGAAAGTCAGCCCGCCCTTCACACGCCGCATTTCTTGAAAATGAATGCCGAAAAACGGAAACAAGTGAGAGTTGAACTGATTGCCGGAAGTGAGAGCCGGATCTGCGATCCAACAGCAATCCGATATTTCCATCAGTTCTTTCCACGCACACGGTGGTTGGTGGTTCCCCAAGGCGGACACATGTTTCCTTTCGAAAACACTCAGGGTCTCCTCAAAGCCTTGGGGCTGGCTTTTCCGAAAGCCAAGTCAACGAGCGATGATGTTGAACTCAAGGCTGTCTGAAGCCAAAATTTCGTTCTCATCTGAAAGCGCCTCTGCGAGCATCGTATAACGCCCAACAGGAAGCCCTTCTGGATTGAAGCTCATAGCCACCCGGTCTTGGGTGTGTTCCGTATGACGCACTCTAACTATCACACCCTTGGCATTGAGAACCTTGTAGCGGATGGCAGACAGTGGAACTGGCTGGCTGCTGACAGTAAATTGCGGAATAATTTTTTCCCAAACATTCATGTTGGGTTTCATGCGCTCTATTTTAATCGTTGCACTCGCAGAGCCATTGCGCACATAAATGATTTTCGCCTGCGAAATTCTTTGGCTTCCATCAGCCAACTGTGCTCGAGCTTGTACGGTGTAAATTCCATCAGCGAATTCCTGCGGATTAAAAAGCACCTTGCCTTCCGACGAAAATGGACGCGATTGAAGTGGAGCCGTACCAGAACCGCGCACTTCGAGCACCGCAGACACGAAATTTACATTTTGAGAGCGCAAATTGAATTCAGTGGCTTTGCGCACAGAACGCTGCTCCGTCACGCCCTCGAGAACAATTCCCGAGAACTCGCCCACAGGTTGAACCCCGAAAAACGAGCCACCCACTCCACTGGGGTCGTCCCAAGCAATGCGGAAATCACCTTGCTCACCCCAGTCTGAGCCCCAGCTGTTGCGAGCGATCCATGCGCGGTCTTCGTTGTTCCAACCCACAATCATCACAGCATGTCCACCAAGCATCCCACCTGTTTGATGACGATAAACACCACCTGTGTAGCTGTAAAAGTCGTTGTAAACTTTCATCGTTGCCGTCAGAGGCCCATTCAAAAGGGCCTGTTTTACTTCATCGACACTCGCGCCGCGAACAGGTTTACTTTTTACGCGCACCACCGCCTTCATGCTGCGTGGATTCGCATCGGTACAAGATTTTTTGCACGAAATATCAACTCCCAATGCACCACTGGCATAAGGAAAGCAGGCCTCTTCAGGAATTCCTTTTTTGGCCAAAAAGTCCATAGCATTTCCGGGAAACCAGCCCATGTCGCACGAACCGCCACCGCAGGAAAATAAATGCTGAGGTGAAAAACCCCACCCTCGCGCAACAGATTGAGTCACGATGTTCATTTGTGTTTCAAAGGTTGAACTTGCGGCAAAAGCGACGCAGCTGCCGCAACGTCCTTGGTTTCGAACGGGTGAAACAAAATCAAGTCCACCAGAATTACGCCAATCGAATTTCTCGGGCAGAGCAGCTTCCCAAACGCGTGTACTCAAACCGTACGCGCCATCGGTGCGCACATCCTCAATTGGAGCACCCAAAAGACGCTTTTTTTCGTGAGTGTCGAGTTCAGAAACGGACGTGCGTCCCATCCGCCACTTATTTCCGGCAACAGCGGCAGTGTGTGTCAGCAGCCCGCCAACAGCACAGGTTGTGGCCAGCAAAAATCTAAACTTCAAACGTTTGGAATATGACGTCATTCACAGTCCTTCCCTGACAGACATCCGCACTCCGTCGGTGGTTTGCGGTTGAAAAAGTATTGACCCAAAAAAGAGGGATGACAAGCCAGCAGGAAAAATGAACTGAAAAATCAAAAATTTTGAAAATTCTTAACGCAATGCCTCAGCGTTTTTCTCGTCGATCACCAATCGGCCGGGCAGGAACTCCAGCAACAATCGTCCAATCGGGGACATCTCGCGTCACCACGGCACCCATGGCCACAACGGCATGATCTCCAAGAGTCACGCCGTCTGTAATGGACACATTGGCACCAATCCACACATCTCGACCAATCCGAATGCCACGTGAACGCACGGGCTGTTCGCGGATGAGTCGCTCGGGATGCATTCCATGATCAAAAGCAAACAGACATGTTCCAGAAGCAATGCGCGTGTCATCGCCAACTTTGATACCTGCAGCACCGCCGTCCATCGTGACTCGTGCATTGAGACTCACATTGCGGCCCAGAGAAATTGGGCCATGCAAAAAAACATCCGCGGCAATACGAGCGCCACTGCCAACATCAATCAGACGCCCGGGCTCGGCAAAAAGCTTTGCCGACGGGGCCACAAAGCAATCTTCACCAAAGCGCACCGTCTCAACTTCCGAGAGATATCTCTGAATCTCTTCCTGCCATGCCCGCGCCCACTCTTTTTGATGTGGTTTGAGCGAGTCATAAAGCCAAGGCATCCACGCAAGCCTCAGTTTATGTTGTTCACGGTATTTGAGCGCGGAGCTGGACTGTAAATTTTCGCTTTGAGGTATTCCATCGGCAGAGCTCAACGGCGTGTGGCTGAGCCACACACCCGACGGATGCGCATGCCGGATCATTTTGCTTTTGCAGATGATGCTTGCACGAGGGAGAGATAATTTTCGACTTGCGCTTTGAGACCCAAGAGTGCGCGACTCTTGGCAGCAGCTGCAGTCGATTCATTGCCCGCGCGCGCAGAAGTGTCGACAATTTTCATGTTGGCGAGAATGCGAAGAAGGGAAGAGTCGGTTCTGGGCTGCACCCCAATGGACTGCAGAAAAGACATGTCTGCGTTTGCCCACGCAAGGTATTGAGCCAGCTCGGACACCTGCAGCTCATTCAAAGATTCGGTGCGTGCTGTCCAGGGTTTGAGCCATGTCCCCGCGCGCGACGACCAACGAGCAAAGAACTCGTCCGAATTGACATTTGAAAGCGTGCTGACAACCCAACCGGGGAACATCGATGCACGAAGTTCAAACATGTATTGAACAATTGCTGGCTCTTTGAGTGCCAACTGCGCAAATTCGGGAATATCTACTGAAGAGATCTTAGAGTTTTGGAGTTCAAATCCATACTGCAGCGAGTTTTTCAGCAGGTCGTGCATGGAGCTGACCGGTAGGTTTTTTACGCGCAAATCATGTTCGGCATTGGGGTTCATCAAGTGCATCGACATGGCGAGCGCCTCGAGGGAGGCAAGATCGTTGTCTGTGTTTAGCATATCAATAGGCAAGTCTGTTCGAGCTAATCGCCGCAGCACATGAACGAACTCTTCCACTGCCGAACGCAGTAAAACCTGTCGCACTGATTGATTGTCGAATCCTTCGCCTTTCCACAGCTGATACTCAAAAGACATGAAATACTGTGCGGCAAATACAGCCTTGCCCTTCAGTTTTTGAGTCGCAATCAGATTTTCGATTGTTTTCAGCCGCGCATTGAGAGCATCACCCTGACGTAGGTCTTGATACATGCGATCCAGCGCGCGGTTCATGTCATCCATGCGCTTGTTCGTGTCGACCAATTTATCATTCATTTGGCCCATCTGGCGGCGCATGTCGTCCATTTTTGAATTGGTTTCGCCAATGTTGTCGTTGGTTTCATCCATTTTGCGATTGGTTCGATCGATTCCGTCGTTGGTCTTATCCATTTTATCGCCAACTTCGGCCGTGGATTTTTCGACTTTATCGACACTCTCAAGAGCTCGACAGGACATAAGTCCGAGCGAGGACAACAGGATAAGAGAAGAGCAAAGTCGGCTGACTGAATTCACCACGCAGGCCTCCGTTGAGTCACATGCACCCGAAAAACCCAATGTTGGTCGTTCAGTCAGTGCGGCACACCGAGTTATATCAGCTTCAACCAAAACAAAAGTGCTATTCGAAAAATCTAATATTTACCGTGTCTTGAAAACCAAAACCGAACGCAAGTGCTCAAATTTATTGACACACATTGCTGAATCGTTTCTAACTTGTCCCGTGCTCGGGACGCACCTTCTCTCCCGAATTGGAGCTCGCCGTGAATTTTATTTTCAAAATTCTTTGTGTCACCGCCATTTCACAGATGAACTTTGCGAGCCCAAAGGCACACGCTCAACCACGCGAAATCGTGCTGCGTGGCGACGGGAATATTCGCGATGCCGATGCGCTCGATGACGGAGTGCTCTTTAAGATTTCGTATGAACACACAATCAAAGATGGAAAAGCTGTGTCTACGCGCATCCGTCAATTCGATCTGAATGGCACACTGCTCGTTGATGAATTCACCTCTTACACTCCCAATGGCCGGCTCAAAACCTACACGATGACTCAACACCAAACGGGAGAAAGCGCCCGGGTCGAAACCAAAGACCAAAAGGTATTTATGTCATTTACAAAAGACGGAAAAATCTCGACTTCAAACGGTCAGCTGACCGAGAACACTGCTGCGCCAGGTAGTCTGATGTCGTACATGAGTGGCTTTATCAACCAAATCAAAGCTGGCCAGAAAGTTCCCGTTAAGCTTGCCGTTGCCGAACGCGGCATGGTTCTTGGCTTTGAAATTGCCGCCCTGCCGGAGGGATGTCCCAAAAGCGATGGGGACCTCTGTGTCAATCTCGCAGGTGGAAATATTTTCCTGCGCACACTGGTGAAACCAATTTTTATGTCTTTCCAAAAATCGCCTGAAGGGTACAGACCACTGGTGCTTGAGACCCCCGCCATAGTTCGCCGCCAAAGCGGAAAATCTCTTAAAAAATTCACCGCTCGCATCGACTACCACCGCGTCCGCTGAGAACCACATTTTTTCCCATGCAAACGCTGCCTCTCGCACTCTGCGTGGACACGTTAAGCTCATTTCAGCCGACAACGGAGCTGAGTCTCCGTTTCATTTGCTGAGAGGGTGTTTCCATGATTGGTGCTTTACTTGGAGATATTGTTGGTTCAATTTATGAACGCAACCCA
>CAYWSV010000078.1:0-14604 GCA_964460155.1 uncultured Oligoflexia bacterium
GCAGAAAAAATTGGTTATAAACCTATAGAAGAATGAAATCAATATTAATAGTAGGCGGCGTGAGCGAGAATACCTTTTGGGGTGTCTTTGTCAGCTAAAAAAAAGGTCGACTGAACTCCGTAGTCAGGCGGTCTTTGCGAGAGTTTACGTGTGGGATCGTCTTGACCTTCGCAGGAAGAGCGCGTTGGATTTTTCCAGAGATGACCCGTGAAATACCACCACTCAAGAGTTGTGGGAGAGCGGGCTCCATGCATCTGCTGCACTTCAATCGACTGTTTGAGCTCGCGAACAATATCTTCACTCAAAGGCATTTCGATGCTCCTGTAATCCTATTCCTGCGCGATAGAGTTTGGTGAGAGTGCGTCCGTCAGAGCTCGGCTCTGAATCCGTCCGCTCAGGTAACCGGAAAGAGTTGCGACAACAAGCAAAACAACGGGTAAATGCCACGGAATGGATAGGCTCAGTGAATATCCAAAAGAATAGTAGTTCACCGCATAAACAAGCACAGCCGAAAGAACAATACCTCCCAAAATCGAGACTCCAGCAGCCAGAACAGCCATCATCGCCGACCAGACAGAAAATCTGCGATTGAGCTCTTGCGCACCAATCCCAAGGGCCCATTGAATATTCCATTCGCGTCGTCTCAGAAGAATCTGCATATTCAAGCTGCTCACCGTGGCGATGACGGCAATAACTCCACACAGAATATACAGAGCGTCAGTGACTCTGAAGGTGTTATCGAAGGTCTCCAGAATACGCTGTTGAAGTTCGTCGAGAGTTTCAAATCCTAAGGTGCCATCGGACGCCTGAACAATATTTCGCAGGTCAGTTTCAAGTTGTGTTGGCTGGTTTTTAGGTTTCTCTGCCAAATAGACGTTTGCAAACGTAGGCTGCACTCGTTGTCCGCTGAGCCTTTCATAAACGCCTCGGTCGGATAGAATGACTCCTTGATCGCTTCCAAAGTCTTGATACACAGCACTGATTTTGAAACAAATCGTTAGATTCTGAATTTCAGGACAAAGCACTTTACCAATCGGCTTTTGTAAATCGAAATGAACCTGAACAGGTTCAGAAATATAAGCCAGACAAGGAGATTCTTTCGTTCCGGCGCAGGATTTTGCTGCATCGGCAATGTCTTGTGCGAGCTTCGATTGACGTGGTTTGTCGGTTCCTTCCGGAAGTAGAATTCGCATAGGTGCGACGCGTGCTTGGTCTGACATATGAGCGTTGGCATAGAGAACGGGCTTGGTGTTCTCCTTGGTCGTCATGCTCAATCGGGCAGGTAAAATTGTCAGACTATCAATGGCGATTGCTTCTTTTCCACGTGCCTGTTCGAGCCGATTCAAGACTTCATCAGGCAAACGCGCTCCTGCCGCACCAACTGTACGAATCCACAAATCGGCCTTAAGGGACGACTCGCTCCATTCTGCAACTGTGCGTCGAAAGCTCTCTGCCATGCCCTTCACACCAAACGTCAGAGTAAATGTGAGGGTCAAGACCTGAACAACGACAGCTGTTTGAGGAGGCATATAAAGCCGCAGATTCTTCTGCCACTTTTCAGAATCCTGTTTCAGGCGGCCTGCGCTGTAGAGAAGATTTGAAATCACTTGGGCTGCCAGAGCCGAGACGATTAAAAATCCTAAACACGCCGCAAGTGCCGTGACGGGTATTCGGTTCCACACCCATGTGTACTGGAGTGAGACAAGACTCAGGAGAGCAAGGACAATCCCCAGACCGACAGCTTGCCGCAAGGTTAAACCAGTTTGGTGTGATTCAAAGCTTCCGTCACGCATGATCTGAGCGACGGGGAGATTTCTAACTTTAAAAATCGGATGAAGGGCACCGAGAATGCATGCAGCGAATCCAAGGCTGAAGCCATAGAGCAAGTCAATTGGATGCCAGTAAAAGCGTGAAGCATCGACAAGCGAGTCATAGAGGTTTTTGACAGTTGCAGATGTGACCCACGAAAGAAAAGCACCCGCGAGAAGTCCAAGAAGAGTGCCAACTGTGCTTGCAGCAAGACCCAAAAAACAAGCCAGTACGAGGAGGATTTTTGCTTGTCTACGAAGTGATATTCCCATTGCAGATAGTGCAGCGAGTGTCTGGGTTTGACGCGTAATGAGTAGCGAGAAAATATGATGGACCATGGCAAAGCCAATAAACAAAGCAATAAAACCCATGAGCTGCAGATTGGTTCTAAAACTGCGGGTGACGTCTTTTAGTCGCTCAATTCTCTGCTGTTCAGTTGAAAATTCAAATCCAGAGACCTTCAGTGCAAGGGTTTTGAGTGTCTCGAAGTGCTCTTTCTCTTCCTCGGTTTTTAGGCGAAACATGGCGCGCACGGGAGCTTTGCTGAGCTCGCTGTTTAAAACAGCCTGTAGATCTGGATTTTCGGCAATCGATTGCATGTCGATTGTTGCAGCACGGCAGCGTTGCGCCGAGTCTTGGTGTTGACCCGCTGTTTGAAGACGTAGTTTGAAATTTTTTCCACCAATTCTGATTTGAGTGAAGCTGGAAAAGGTCTCTGCGCAAACGTCCTGCTTCGCTTGTGCATAGGGCTCTCCACTCCATGGATAGATGATTTGCAACGAGACCGTTCGTTCAGACCATCCTGTGCCCTGAAGGGCTTGTGCTTCGATGATTGAAAAGATCCGTGCAGGAGAACGAAAGGCAACACTGCGCAGAAATTGAAGAGCTTCTGTTCCCTGTGCACTGACAGGCACCGACCATGACGAGTCACCCTGAAGAGGGAGTGTTTCCTCAAGTGAACGCGTTGCACTTTCGGTTCCCAGACGGATTCCTAAGGCGAGCGCGACACCCAATGAAACAGTGACAATTGCGAAGACGAACAATCTCTTTTGAGTACGTACAAGGCGAAAAAGAAGCGCATGCCAGAGCAAATGGGTGTTGATTTGATTCATGCAGATACGCGACCATCACGCAGGTGAATTATCCTCTCCGCCCGATCGGCCGCATGCTGATCGTGGGTCACGAGCAACAGTGTAAATTTTCTCTTGACCTGTTCACGAAATAAAAAATCGAGAACCCGAGCACCGGTCTTGGAATCAAGATTGCCGGTCGGTTCATCAGCAAGAACAAGTCTGGGATGTGCAACGAGAGCACGCGCCAAGGCTACCCTTGCCTGCATTCCACCACTGAGTTGAGCTGGATATTTATGGGCAGCATCAGCCAGTCCAAGCTCTTCAAGTGTTTGAAGTGCATCTTCAATGACCTCGCGAGGTGCGCGCTTTTTTTGTTCGAAGCCAACCAAAGCGCAATTTTCGAGCGATGTCAGGGTTGGTAGAAGGTGAAACGATTGAAAAACGTAGGAGACTGTTTTGAGTCTGAAAGCTTCGCGTTGATCTGAAGAAAGAAGATTGATTTTCTTTCCATCGACCACAACGTCTCCGGAGGTTGGAATGTCGAGCCCTGCTATCAGGTTCAACAGTGTGCTTTTGCCGCTTCCGCTCGGACCCATCAGTGCAACCGATTCGCCTTCACGAACGGAAAAGCTGAGACCATCAATGACCGACTGAACAGGCGCGACGCCGCCTGAGGAGAAGGACTTGAAAACATTGTCGAGGCTGACTGCAACCATTAGTAAAGAAGCTCCACGCGAACTTTTTGCGGAAGAGCCGAAGTCAAATTTTCGTCCGTGAGGCTCATGGAAAGTGTAATTAGCTGTGGTGCATCAGCCCACGGAAAACTCCAGTCTGGATAAAAAGAACTGTCGAACCGCTTTTCGTATGTGCCGCGCAAAAAATTATCTGAGCTTGCGTCAAACTGAAGATTTCGCTGACCCGCCCTGAGTTCTTGTAAAGAAATGGACGAGCTTGAAACTCCAGATTGTGCTGCAAGGTTGATTTGAGCGCGGCCCGTGAGCTTCGTTGTCTTCTGCTGACATTCGGCTGGTATGGGTGCTGTGTAAGAGACGGTCGATGCCTCCGTAAAAACCAGATTGCCAGACGTGCGCTGCAGATCTATTTCGCAGATTTTTCCCGCGCCTTCTGATGAATTCGCTGCAGAAGGATCGCAGGAGCTAAGTGCTCCGGCAGCCCAACAAGCCAAAATAAACTTATAGACGTTAGGCTTTTGTCGTAAATTCAAAGGCATCTCCCGAAGAATCAAGCGAAATCTGAATGGTCTGGCCTTCTGTAAAAAGGCCTTCCAGTATTTTGAGGCTCAATGGAACCTCGACAAGCTCTTGTATCGCACGTTTCAATGGACGTGCACCAAATTGGGGGTCCCAACCGGCTTTTGCCAAACACAGGACAACAGCGTCGTCGTAGGTGACTTTTAGTTGCTGTGCATTCAGTTTCTTTTCAAGCCCTTTGAGTTGAATGCGAACGATATTTTGAATCACAGACTCGCTGAGTGGGTTGAAAACAACCACCTCGTCGATTCGGTTGATCAACTCGGGTCTTAAATACTTTAAAAGCTCTCCCATCAGCATTTTTTTCATTTGTTCAGGTGTTTGCTGACCACCTTGCTGAAGTATTTCAAGCGCACCAATATTGCTTGTCAGTATGACGACGCAATTTTGAAAGTTGACCGTTCGGCCGTGGCTATCAGTCAGTCGACCGTCGTCTAGCATTTGAAGCAAAACGTTTAGAACCTTGGGGTGTGCTTTTTCAATTTCGTCAAAGAGCACCACAGAGTAGGGCTTGCGACGAACTGCTTCAGTGAGTTGTCCGCCTTCTTCAAAGCCTACGTATCCGGGCGGCGCACCAATAAGTCGTGCGACGGTGTGTTCTTCCATGAACTCGGACATGTCCATACGTATCATCGATTTTTCAGAGTCAAATAAGTTGCGTGCAAGAGCCTTTGCAGTTTCTGTTTTTCCGACGCCCGTAGGCCCAAGGAACAAAAACGAACCCATGGGTCTGTTCGGATCTTTGAGACCACTGCGCGACAGCCGAATAGCGTTTGCAACGGCACGCAAAGCATGGTCCTGCCCAACGACATTCGCGCGGAGCTCATTTTCAATATGAAGCAGTTTTTCACGTTCGGCAGAAAAGAGTTTGCTGACGGGAATTCCGGTCCAGTGGCTCACGACTGCAGCAATGTCTTCGCTGTCGACTTCTTCCTTCAGGACAATAGAATTTTCATCTGCCGTATTGTCGGCTTGTTTTTTGCCTGAGTCTAATTTTTTCAGGTCTGCAGCAGACGTCATTTCCTGCAACTTCTTTTCCAGAGCAGGCAACTCTCCGAATTTAATTTCCGAGGCTTTGGCGTACTCTGCCTGACGTTCAAGCTTGTCCATCGTCTGACGCAGCTTTTCAATCTGCATCTTCATTTCGTTGACTTGATTGACGTTTGACTTGGCGGCAGTCCACCGCATTCTCATTTGAGCGGCTTTCTGCTCGAGCTCGCGTATTTGTTTCTCAATCGACTCGCGCTGCGCTATTGCCTGTTTGTCGGTTTCTTTTGCAAGAGCAGCTTGTTCGATTTTGAGCTGCGAAATTTTGCGCTCAGTTGTGTCAACGGCTTCAGGCACACTGTCGAGCTGAATTTTTAGACGGCTTGAGGCTTCGTCGATGAGGTCGATGGCTTTGTCTGGCAAAAAACGATCTTGTATGTATCTGTCAGATAAAGTTGCAGCCGATACAAGCGCAGCATCGCGAATGCGGACGCCATGATGAATTTCGTATTTTTCTTTCAACCCTCGCAGAATGGTGACTGTGTCTTCGACGCTGGGTGGCACCACAAGAACGGGTTGAAAACGTCTTTCAAGCGCTGGGTCTTTTTCGATGAGTCGGTATTCATCTAAAGTTGTGGCGCCAATGCAGCGCAACTCACCGCGCGCAAGTGCGGGTTTGAGCATATTTCCTGCATCCATGGCACCTTCAGCGCCACCTGCTTTGACGATGGTGTGAATTTCATCGATGAACAGAATAATCTGTCCTGCGGATTCCTGAACTGTTTTCAAGACCGCCTTGAGTCGCTCTTCGAATTCACCGCGGAACTTTGCTCCCGCGATGAGGGATGCAACATCAAGTGCAACGAGAGTTCTGTTTTTGAGTGTTTCAGGAACATCGCCTCTGATAATGCGTTGGGCCAGTCCTTCGGCAATCGCTGTTTTTCCAACCCCGGGTTCTCCAATAAGCACCGGGTTGTTTTTCGTCCTGCGTGAAAGAATTTGCACAACGCGACGGACTTCGGCATCGCGCCCGATAACTGGATCAAGTTTGTTGTCTTTAGCTAATTTGGTTAGATCTCGTCCATATTTTTCGAGCACCCCGAGCTTTGCTTCCGGGTTTGCATCTGTCACACGCGAGTTTCCTCTTATTTTCAGAGCGGCCTTTTTCAGCGTCTCGACGTCGAGATTTTGCTTCTGGAAGGCCTTTGCAATCGAAACTTGTTTCGACTTTGGAGCAGCAAGAACAAAATGTTCTATAGATAAATAATCGTCTTTCATTTCGCGGCGAAACTTTTCCGCATCGTCCACGAATTGGTTGAAAAACGTGCCGATTGCCGGCTCGCTGCTTCCTGAGGTGATCGTAGGCAGAGCATCAACGGATGCGCGCAAATCATCATGAAGTGCCTTGCGGACAGGTGGAGTGTCACGCAGAAGCAATTGGATGAACTCTTCGTTGAGGTCAAAGGCAGTGAGCAAAAAATGCGCAGGAGTCAGTTCAGGGTTGTTTTTGTCGCGAGCGAGTGAAGCTGCCTGTGCAAGGACTTGTTGAGAACGTTCGGTGAGATTCTGCATGGTCGGTCTACCTCCGGTTTTAAGTCGGACAAGCTCCCTTGGGCATCAATCTGTATCGGGTTCGGAAGCTGTCAAGAGGCACGGCCGGTCCGCACACGAACCCAGAAAGTGAACCATGACAGGGTGACAATAACAAGCTGGTTGGGGTAACCTCCGGTGGTCATTGCGGAGCATAGGTTTTAGATGTTTGCCCAGTCAAAATTGATTTTTCGGATAGCCTTTCAGTTCATGCGCCGCAGGAACTCAAATATTCCTTCGTTTTCAGCTGCCGTCTCTGTGGTTGGTGTGTCATTGGGTGTAGCCGCATTCCTTGTTGTGGTGACGGTTTTTAACTCGTTTGAGGATGAACTCAAAAATATTTTGTTGGCAGCGAATCCGAATGTTGTCGTTTATTCGCTTCCCAATGGTATTCCAGATGCATCGGAGCTTGCCCAAAAGATTCAAAAGACTCATGCAGATGACGTCGAGCGTGTCAGTCGATTTCAGTATTCCGAGGCTTTGTTGAGCTTTGGCTCGCAAACTGCAACAGCGGTGATTCGTGGCATCGAGGGCACAGATGCATCGACAGCCGATAAGCTTTCTCGCTTCGTGCAGCCTACTGATGCAATATCGAGTCTAAATGTTCACGCGCTTAAGCCTTTGCGCGAAAATATTTTGCCTGAGGACGGTCAAGAGGGCGACTTTAAACCCGACCCTCTCACACAGGCGGGGCAGAATTCGGCTCTTCCTTCGCTCGTTGTGGGTAAAGGGTTAGCGCTCAGACTGAACGCTTCGCTGGGTGACGTTGTCACACTGATTACGAGCTCGGGTCGTGGACGCGACGGTGCCCAATCGTCTTCGCGGTATCAACAGTTCAAAGTGTCCGGGATAATGAATGTCGGTTTGGCCCAATACGACGACCGCATCGCCTTTCTCAATTTTCATGATGGCGTGAGGTTGTTTGGAATTTCAGGGTGGGCGACTGGACTTGAAATTCGTGTGAAAGACCCAAATAAGGCATTGGATTTAGCTAAAACATTGCGCAAGTCTTTCCCGTATAGAATCCAAGCGTGGCAGGAGATTGATAAGAGTTTGTTCGAGCAAATCGACCGAGATGGTCTGGCAATTAAGCTTATCGTCCTGATAATCGCTTTGGTTGCCGCATTTAACATTATAGTCACATTAAGCCTCAGCGTGCTCGATCGGTCGAAACAAATTGCCATTCTTAGAAGCACTGGTGCGACACGGCTTTTCATTGTGCGTGTTTTTGTTGCTCAGGGCGTGACACTGGGCATGGTGGGGTCTATTGTGGGGGTCGGCTTGGGACTTCTGGTGTTAAAAATCTTTTCAGGATTCGACATCGGTGACCTCAAGGCGTTTTATTTTCTCGAAAAGATACCGGTTCAGTACGATTTGCCGCTTATTTTCTTCGCTGTCATTGTCGCCTTGGGCTTGAGTTTCGTGAGTGCCCTTTATCCCGCGTATCGGGCCACCCGCGTTTCTCCTCTGCTCGGACTGCGGCCGGGTGGCATGAATCAAACATAGGATTGACTGAGATATGAAGCTCTCTGGATTTGCAACCGTGGAAACCACCAATCGCGCAGGCGCTCAACGGCAAGGTGTATTCCACGAACGTCGCAGGCCTCTTTATGAAAATGGTCCATTTGTGAGCATGGTCGGATTTGGGAGTTACCGTATCGGTTTTGCTCCCGGACTCGGTTTTCCTCAATGCCGTGAGGCGTTGGAATATGCTCTGAAGCGCGGCGTAAATATCATCGACACGAGTACGAATTATGGCAATGGTCAGAGCGAACTTCTGATTGGACAAACTCTTTCTGCGCTCGTGAAAGAGAACGCTCTTACGCGTGAGCAGGTCGTTCTCGTGTCGAAGGCGGGTTATATTCAGGGCAATACGCTCGAGCTGGTTCAGCAGCGTGAACGCGACGGAAAGGCCTTTGGACCCGTGTTCAAGTTTGGTTCGGACCTTTGGTATAGCCTCGATCCGGAATTCATCCTTGATCAGCTCGACAGGTCTTTGGGGCGTCTTGGGGTTGAGTGTCTGGATGTATTTTTGATTCACAATCCCGAATACATGCTCAAGGCCTACGAGCATAACAATATTCCAATAGACAAAGCTCGTGAGGATTTCTACGCGCAACTGAGTCGCTGTTTTAGCGCACTCGAGGACGCAGTGGCTCAAGGTCGTCTGCGTGCTTATGGAGTGAGTTCAAACACACTCGGTGCAACCTCAGACGACCCGTCTGCCGTTTCTCTTCAGCGTCTTCTCGATGCGGCTCGAAGTGTTTCGTCGAATCACTCGTTTAAAGTTGTCCAGTGTCCGTTGAATTGGATTGAAGTGAATCCTATTGCTGTTGAGTCTGCTGATGATGAAGACAACACCTTAACGCTTGCTCGTAAATCGGGAATTGGTGTTCTTATCAATCGTCCATTCAATGCGATGCAGGACGGCGGACTGATTCGCTTAACACGGCCTACCATTAACCCCGCAGAAGTTAGCGATGATTCTCAGCGAAAGGGGCTGCAAAATTGGTCGCGTTTATCTGCAGACCTTGAACGTTTGGCACGCGAATATATCACCGCGCCAGGCTACGACGAAGCTCCTCTTTCGCAACTCGTTCTCTCAACACTTATGTGGCAGCCGGGCGTAAGTTCAGTGCTGTGTGGTATGCGTCGACGCGAATACGTCATTGATGCGGAAAATGCAGGCGCGCTGCCGTCGCTTGTGAATGCTGATCAAGTGATGGCACAGATTTATCAGGACTTAGAATTCCACAAATCAGAAAACTGAAGGGAGTCAGTGACTATGGGAATTACCGAGCAGTTTCTAAAGTTCGCATTGTTGGGCGCAGAATGGGTGATGTACGTTCTCGTCTTTTGCAGTGTGCTGAGTTTTTCTGTGATCATCGAGAGAATTTTTTTCTTCACGAAACTGCGTGGTGACTTCGGTGCATTCGTAAAAGAACTGACCGATCGTCTGAATTCGGGTGATGCTATCGACAAAACCGCTGCTTGGTGTGCAGGCCATAAAATGCTTGAAGCCAATGTTGCTGCTGTAGGACTTGAGCGATTTAAAGATGGTCACAAAGCCATGGAAGATACGATGAATGCAACAATCATCGCATCCCGCACCAAACTCGATAAAGGTCTGACTCTCCTTGGAACTCTGGGTAACAACACACCGTTTATTGGTTTGTTCGGAACGGTCATAGGTATCATTCAAGCCTTCGACGCGCTGTCGAGCAGTAAAGCGTCAGGACCTGAAGTGGTGATGGCGTCGATTTCCGAAGCACTTGTGGCGACGGCTGTTGGTCTTATGGTGGCTATTCCGGCGGTGATTGCATTCAACGTGCTTGCTCGGGCTGTCAAAACGAAGATGGCCAACAGCGAGACGGTATCCCGCATTGTTCTGAGCTTCCATTCCCGTTCAACAGGACACTAAGGAGGCGACCATGGCCGGCGGTGCAAATCTTAATGATGATGATCTAATTTCCGAGATTAATGTTACACCTTTTGTTGACGTCGTGCTGGTTCTGTTGGTGATTTTTATGGTAACGGCCGGTTTTATTGTTAACAAAGGTTTAAAAATTCAGCTGCCAGAGGCTGCAACAGCCGAACAGCTGACCCTTCAAAGAACCTTCAATATTTTGCTTGGAGCCAACGGAAGTTTGTTTCTCGACGGGAAGCCAGTTTCAGTTGAAGAACTCAAGTCGACCGGCGCTGCTGCAAAGGCCAAGGGAGAGAAGGTTGTGGCCATGATCAGCGCCGATAAAGGTGTGATCTACAGTTCCGTTGTGGGTGTGATGGATGCTCTGAGGCAGGTTGGAATTGCTGAATTTGCCTTTCAACTTGATGCTTTGCCGAACAATTCAGCTCCAAGCCCTTCAAACCCGTCTCAATCGCCTTCTGATTCAGCTCCGAAGCCCTGAATGAATTTGAGGGAATTCGGATATTAAGAGTCGACAAACTCCAATTCCCGATTATCTTCCGGTACGTTCGCCGTTTGGGTCGCTTTTTCTCAGTCCGGCAAGTCTACCGGCCGATACGTCGGCGTATTCGGGGAGGGCTCGAAGAGTGTCAAGCAAAGATGTGAACAACGTCGGAACAGCCGACGATTCTCAGGAGCGCAGCACAGTCTGTGATGCGCTTTGGAAGAGACCTATTCGTGGGTCGCAGCAACCCGTTTCCCATTCTCCCAGCCATAGCTTTTCCATGACGCGCGGTTCGGGCGCTGCAGCGGTCGGAATCGAAATGGAGATGTTCGCCTACGATGCTCAGAACCTCATTCCTCTGGGTTTGTCTGGTTCTATTTTTCATCCAAGCGAGCTTCTTAAGCGAATGTCCGACTCCATCGATGGAGCTAAACTCAAGGTTGATCCATCGACGGGCGTTGTGGTCGGATTGTCGATGCCTTCTGGTGCGAACTTTAGTCTTGAACCCGGCGGTCAGGTTGAATTTTCTTCAGCTCCTCGAAGCGACACGGCTGCTCTTGTTGAAGATGTCGTTTTCGGACTGACCGCTCTTCAAAATGCAGCGCGAGATGAGGTTTTATTTCTGAGTCACGGAACAAATCCGATTGCTCCGCTGCAGATGCCTTTGCTCGTTCCGAAGGAAAGATACCAAATCCTTCGCCGTTACTTTGAGAGTGAAAAAGGCGGACGTGGTGTGGACATGATGGGGCATACCGGAACTGTTCAACCGAATATTGATGTTCCCGGAGATGATTCTGATTGGGAAGATTCTGTGCGGCTCGTATTTGCGTTGACTCCTGCGGTTCAAGCGCTGACGCGCAATTCGTTCTATTTTGCTGGGCAACGCTCACGCTATTCTTCTGAACGTCAGCAAATCTGGAAATGCACTGATCCTTCGCGCGCCGGAATACCGGAAGGAATTATTCATGCTCAAGACGTCGCGTGTTTCTATGCGAATTGGGCACGTCATGCGCATGTATTTCTGGTTCGCGGATTGCCCGTAAACGAGCAGCCTGTTTTTGGGGAAATCGATTTCGAAACGTATTTGCGTGCTGGCTACAAAGGACAAAGACCCACGTTGCAAGATTGGGAACTTCATCTTGCGACTTTGTTTCCGGAAGTCCGTTTGCGTGGATTTTTAGAGATTCGCAATCTCGATGCACAACCATTCGAGCATCTTCTTGCAGGCGTTATGTTGTGGAAGGGCTTGTTGATTGAACCTCAGGCTCGTGCAGAAGCGTGGAGCCTTTTGAGTCGAAATGCTCTATCTCCTGCCGGCGATGTCCGCGCACTGAATGAATTTGGTCGGGAGCTCTTAAAACTCTCGACGGAGTCGCTCAGAAAAATGGAAGACAACATTGGTGTTGCTGCGCTCGAATCGGCAGTCGCTTATTGGGGTCAAACAGAGCGCGAAAAACTTTTACCCGATGATGCTGTTGAATTTGTTCGGACTCAGTCCGTGCGTCAACCTGCGGAAGCCTTTTTATCTTCGGTCAGTCACATATGGAAAAGGCGGGGCAGCTTCCGGGGGCATCCTGGGTGGGGCGGGAAATAGAGGTAACCCCCGGAAGACAGGTGGGACACTTGGCGTGCCCTATCCAACGAGACTCCTGACCTCTAGGTGTAGGAATCTGCAAAGGAAAGGGTGTATGAGAAGAGCCACCCTGACGGGCGCGTAAGTCCCGTCAAAGGAGCCTCGCGTCGAGGTCATCCTCATCCCGTCCTGAGCATGTCCCATGCCACGTTCTTTCCAATGAAATCGTTACAAAATTTTAAAGTTTAGGGTGTCTAGAGAGTCGACACTGGTGTCAGGCAGACTTTTCATTGAGATGGATGATGAGAGTCTCCACAAGATGCTCAAAGAACTGTGTTCCGAAATAAGTTTTGGGAGAGGTTGTGTTCCGAACGACGTCCTCTTCGAGAACCTTATACACCGCCATAGGCGAGGGCTTTCGGACAAAAACAACCTGACTCGACATCTCGCCGTTCCATTGCCTTTGAAACGGCCGCGCCTCTGTGGCTTGAAGTAAAACTAACGTTTGATCTGCAGAGGGTTCGAGCAGCAGTCCAGGATGCCCGGGGATGCGTAAGAAAATGTAGGGGCTTTTTCCAAGCACTCCAAACTCGTCTTCAATGAGGACTTCACCAGAGACGGCTTTGATTCCCTCAAGAGGATTTCTCTTTTTAAATTCATCGAGTTTCGCAACGTCTTTGAGAAACGCATCGAATTGAACTTTGAGGTCGGAAATAATTTTTTCACAATAAGAGTACTCGTTTTGAGGACCCTT
The DNA here is from genome assembly GCA_964460155.1 of uncultured Oligoflexia bacterium. Taxonomy (GTDB): domain Bacteria; phylum Bdellovibrionota_B; class Oligoflexia; order Silvanigrellales; family Silvanigrellaceae; genus RFOM01. The sequence continues at coordinate 12,969 of CAYWSV010000078.1, forward strand.
TGTGAGCAGGTGCTCAGTCTTCGCCTTTAAGAGTTTCATCAAATCCATAAGAGCGACGATCCTGTCCCAGACTGTCTAAGAGTGTTTTGTGAGGTCTGAACAGTGTTCTCGGAACCTCAACAAACAAAACATTCGTTCGTGCTGAGTTACCAATAAGCTCATAGAGCACGGTTTCATGATAACAGACTTTGCGACCCAAAAAGTCTTTGCGTGCGAGAAGCCAGAAATGTTCGTCAAAAAGCTGACCCGGCTGAACAATTCTTCCCGAACGTGGATGAGATGTGTGGCTTCTTTGATGAGTTCTGAGCTCAAAAAACACAAGCACGGGGTTAAAGTGTGTCGCGCGTCCTTTATTGCCGAAATATTCCTGAGCATCTTCTTTAGAAGCATGAGGCATTTCAAGACAAATTTTAACGTGTGTCCCATCGGGCAGCTGAGCAAAGACCGGTCCTCCACCCACATCACCAACCTCTTTGCGCACAACTCCAAAGACGCTGAGTGGTCTTGAAAGTTGCTGTTGCAACCAATCCCATTTGGAGAACAGCGAAAGTTTTTCAGGGAGAGGCTGCCAGTGGAATAAATTGCTCAGCACACGCTGGAAGGTTTCAACAGTCAGGCCGTTGATTTGTGCTTCAGTTTCAACGTTGGTTGGGAAAATCTGATTCTGTGCAGAACCGGGAATGAGTTGAGACAGAAATTTGAGTGCTGTCACAACTTGCGCATTTTTAAGTTTATCGTTGTTATTTGAAGCTCGGCAATGCGGCAAGAAATCTTCAACTTCTGCACGTAAAAATTCCAACGTGTCACGCAAGAGTCTGAATGTTTCTGCGACAGCGCTGAGTTCTTGTTGCCGCTCTTGTTGTGTGCCAACGACATTGTCGATGTTGCGGATATGCATGCATTCAAGATTTGGCCATTGTGCTGCAATATCTGGGAATAAGTTGAGCAATTCACCATGTCCGGCCGCAACTGAACTATACGAGCCGTCGTCGTTCACAACAGGTGTTCCGTCTTCATTAAAGCGCAACGTGCATAGGTCTAAACCTTGTTCAAGCACTGCCGATTGGGCTGTCTGATTTTGCGGTGCAGGTTTAAGCCAATCGGGTGCAAATTGTGTTCCCGCAAGATCAAAAACATTTTGCGCTTGTCGAATGATTTTTTGTCGTCCAGCATCGATCTCTGTGCGAAACTTTTGAGTTTGTTGAAAAGGTGCAACATAGACACTGATCGCACTTGGCAACAAAGCGATTTGTTCAACTAATTTTAAAAAGAGGAACGAGTCACCTTCACCGGTCGTTGGAACCAGCGCTTTTGGGTGCCCCCTAAATTTTTCAACAAGAATGAATGCCGCAGCATAGCAACGCAGACCAAGTCGCTCTTTTTCAGTCAGATCACGACGCAGCCGTTTCCCATTTTGACGAGCTTCGGTGGGAGGAACGCTTTGCAAAGCCTCGAGCCAGTGAACTTCACGTGCACTTTGCTTTTCAATGGAGGACTTCAACTGAGTTGCTGATTCAGAGTCCCAGTGAATTCGCCAGTGGGAATTGTCCAAAAGGTGTTCCTGAATTTGCTCCTGAGTTTTTTCGTCAATGCTGTTATCAGAAAAGACTTCGCTTTCTCGTCCCTCTGTAAAATA
>CAYWSV010000079.1:0-14494 GCA_964460155.1 uncultured Oligoflexia bacterium
GCATTTCTTCTCGCTTGCTGCATTCCGCGCACTTCTGTGCGCAGGTTTTCACTGATGGCCAAACCGGCTGCATCATCAGCTGCTTTGTTGATTCTAAATCCGCTTGAGAGCTTTTCCTGATGGGAATTCAACCGTGCAGTCGACAAGCCCAGCTGTCGCTGAGCGTTGATCGACTGTATGTTGGTTTGTATCCGTAATCCCATACTTTGTCAGGCTCCCATTCCAAGTCGAGAAGCGGCTGCTTGTCCTGCGTCCTGTGCCGTTAGGAATTTTTTAACGCGCAATGAAATTTCGATAATTTTGAATGCCTGTGCTCGCATGGACTCGATTTCATCTTTAGCTTCCCAAGTCAGGCCTTCATGAACTGCTCGATTTCGACTGTCTTGCAGGGAATGAATGAGTTTGATGTACTCAAACAGATCCTTGTCTCCTGAAAATCCAAGACTGAGCATCTTTTCAAGACCGAACGGACACGTCTGGCGCGAGACCACGAGAAAAAACAATGCAAAGGCCTTCGGTCCGTCGAGTGTAAATCGCTTGCCCGGACGATAGAGACAAATGCCTCGCAGCATCTTTCTCAGTTTAAATTTCGAGAAATAGGGAATGGTCTTCACAACTGGAAGGCTAGCAAGTGTGTCCTCGAAAATTTGCATTTTTTCGGGAATAGGACGTGCATACCCGAGAATGTCAAGTTTTCTGGATAACTGCCCCTTTCGCAGAATCGCATCGGTGAAAGGCTCAAATGAGTCACGCAGAACGAGTTCAACGGCCTTGCAGTGCATATTAACGATTGGGCTAAGGTCCATGCCGCCCTGTGTCCAACTTTTACTTTGGACCAGAATCATTTCAGCCGTTCGAAGTGCCGAGCGTGAGTCAACATTCAAAAGGTCATGATTTGGAAGAAGAGATCGAATGACAGAATCAACATCTTGTCCGTCGAGTCTTATGACTTTCTCTTGTCCATCGTTGGCTTTGAGACTCTCTTTTTCATCGATGAGTGACGCAACCCGACCAACAGCATCACGAATAGCATCGTCGATATGTTGGGGCAGACGGAGTATTTCAAGAGTCCGCAGCTCTTGAAGAATCTCGTTCGGGTTACTGATATTCATTTCATCAATGATGCTCAGCTTAAGATCATCTGAAATTGCGTTACGCCCTACGCATCGAATGAGTGCCTGTTGCGCTCTTGGGTGCGCGGAAGGAAGCAGTTCCCGAATCGTGTGTGCGACGAATTCCGAGTCGATGTGCTGAAGCCCCTGATAGAGCAATGTTTTAACTGCGTCGTCGGTGCCAAGTTGTGCCAGTGCTCGAGCGATCCAGCGCTTCTCGACGTGATTTGCGGTTCTCAGCGCTTCAGAGAGCAATTTCGTATTTTGTTGATCGCGCTCTTCTTTGTTCGATTCGCTCTGCCCATTCAAACTCTGCAGAACTTCGATGATTGTGCCCCATCTTGCGAGGGGACGATCGACAATAAAGTGCCCCGACCAATCGGCCGTATTTAGTTCGGCTTCTTCTGAGTCTGCCGAATCTTGGTCAGCATCAGTATTCAGTGCTGCCACGTTGTTGTTTGGATCCAAAATCTGCGTCAAGTTTACAAATCTTTGAAAAGCGCTGCTTATGCTTTTCTCGTTTTGTTTTTCTCGCGAATTGAGAATAGCCAACGATGCCGATCTTGCCAAAGTAAGAACTTGCTTTTCGTTCAGCGCATGTTTTCCTGAATCTTTTGCAAGTCCATCGAATCGCGAGAGAAGTGACTGCAAATGTTGAGCAGTATTGCTCTGGAGAAAGGGAATTGCCAAGTCCCACCAGCCAATCGATGAAACCGAGTTGATGACAAGATTCGCAATGTTTTGGTTGGTCAATGGAGAACCAATGAGGGCACCCAGAAGACAAGAATCAAAGTCAGCTGTATCCGAAGTCAATTGACTCCGAAGTGTTTTTAACTCAACGCAAATTTCATTAATTACTTTTTCGAACAACGCCTCGCTGTGCCCAGCGTTCACCACAGAGTTTTCAATTGCAAGTATGAGACCAAGGAGAATGTTTAAGGAAACTTTAGCTCCTTGTTTTCTTCCCGTGGTCATCCATTTTTTGCAAATATCATCTGATTTTAGAAGGCTCTCTGGATCAAAGTTGAGAGCCACAAGTTCGGGGCTCTCGGTATGCCAGATTGATGCATTTTCTGGCGCCATGACTATCTTCAAGAATGACGGCGCATTTTGAGTTGCATGCTTTTTCCAAAGTTTTACGGTCTCGGGATGAGCTTTGGCGACTGAATTGATGCCAAAGTTCTTATGTGCAGCGAGCCAGTCAGTGCACTCGAAGTCACCCAGACTCAAAAGCCGATCGGTCAATGTGTCGAGCTCTGGTAGTTTTCCCTTCGCGTCAAGTTCACTCAGACCCGCGACAAGTTCTTTCGACGAGAAACATCCAAAACCTGTATAATTGGGGCTCGTTCCCAAGAGATTGCGAATCCAGAATTTCTCTGCCGAAACCTGAGTGAGATTCAGGTCGGTGCTTTGCGTGAGCTGAGAAATCTCTTGTAGGCCCCAATTGAGGAGTCTGCGGAGTTCTGGAATTGTAACGCGATCTTGAATGACCCGAATCTTTTCGATTTCCTTCACAGAGCCAGCGAAAAAGAGATAGGTAATTGCCGCAACCGCGGCCTTGCGGTCCATATTAGTCGCGTCAATATGGGATTCCACGAGTTCCATGGCAACGCGCAGTGCTGCCGAACTTTTGATTCCATGTTTGTAGAGAGCATTAAACGAGCGGGCGAGGTACGCGTCGGAGAGATCGGATGCAAGCGTTGGCGCAAGCTGCTCTGCAATCCTTCGATCATTCGCCTCTTCGCAATAGCGCGCAAGACAGTAAAGTATACGTTGCGGTCTTTCCGGACTCTTAAAATAGTGGAAAGCTCGATGCGCGAAGCTTCTGACCTTCGAACGAGTCATTGAATTTATTGCATTTCCAACGACATCTTGCTCAGGGTCTTTGAGTAAAAGCGTGCAAACCGGCCAAACTCCATGAGGAACAGTGTTCAGCTTCAGCGAGCTCGCGACTTGAACGCGCTCAAGGCGCGAAGGGAGGAGGCTGAGAAGTGTCCAGTATGTGTTGGCGGATGTATCGGTGTCAGGTTCTTCATTAAAAAGAGAAATGGACTTGCAACGCTCGGATTCGAGTTCCGCAGCAAGATAGTTTTCAAAATGACGTGATAGTTGCATGTCCATCTCCCGGCTCACCCTGAAGTCTAACCGAGAGTCACCCGACTCAGTTCACTAGGAAATGCATCCCAATGGTCAAAATTGAGTGGGTAAAATTGTGTCGGTTGGAGAGATGTATCCAGTTTCCATCTGAGCTAACTGGAGCTTTCCACTGAGGTCGACGTTGACGGCCTGCCAGCGTGTAAACTGGTCCAAGACCCAAATACCGGACTGACGGCTGCCGTTCCCACTCTTACCATTACCACCGAATGGCAAATGAGCTTCAGCTCCGGTCGTGCTGTTGTTGATACTTGTCATTCCGGCCCGGATTTCTGTCTTAAATCTGTAGGCCGTGGTCATGTTCTGAGTGTAAATAGCTGAGCTCAATCCGTACCCAGATGCATTTGCGAGCTGGATTGCCTCGTCCACCGATGAGTAGGACAAGACGTTTATGAGCGGACCAAACGTCTCTGTTCTGAAAATTTCATCATTTTTCTGTACGTTGTCGACAACTGTTGGGAAGGCGTAAAGTCCTTTTGTCGCGTCACCAGAAAACTGGGACCAATCTTTAGAGTTTGTAATTCGCCCATTGAAATGAGTCAGCGTCTTATGGTGGGGCTTTATGAGGCTGCTCAAGTTGTTAAGATGTGTGTTTAGAAATTTTTGGCTAATCATCGGACCGTAAAAAATATCTTCAGACTTTGGGTCGCCAATTCTAATCTGGCTTAGTTTTGTCATGAACTCCTTGAGAAATTGATCTTTGATTGATTCATGCAAAATCAAATTTCCCAATGAGGTGCAGCGCTGGCCTGCGGTTCCGAAGGCTGCCCAAAGAGCTCCGTGTAAAGCCGACTCCAAGTGAGCGTCTGGGGCAACAACGAGTGGATTTTTGCCGCCCAATTCAAGACACGGTGTCTGGAGATTTCTTCCACATATCTCGCCGATCTTCCGACCAACTTCGGTGCTCCCCGTAAATCCAACTTTATCAATGAGTCCTTCATCGACGAGTTCAATCAATGCTGCGCCTGTGAGTTGTCCTTGTCCAAACACAACATTAAAAACTCCGGTTGGAATTCCTGCAGCCTTGAGAAGTCGATAAAATGCAAGAGAGGTTTCAGGCGTGTCTTCAGATGGCTTCCAGACACACGTGTTTCCGCACAAAAGTGCCGGAACAAAATACCAAGATGGCACCGCAACCGGAAAGTTGCCCGCTGTTATACAGGCAAAGACTCCCATCGGTCTCCTGTAGGTGTAGAGTTCTTTTTGTGGCATTTCGCTGGGGATAGTCTGTCCATAAAGTCTGCGGCCCTCGGAAATAAAAAAGTAGCAGGTGTCGATGGCTTCCTGCACATCACCAAGAGCTTCCCGAATCGGCTTGCCCATTTCACGTGTCACAAGTTGTGCAAGCGCTAATTTGTTCTTTTCGATGAGTCGAGCAAAGTTTTGAAGTACCGAAGCCCTTACGGGGGCCGGTGTGTTGGCCCACGCAGGGAAGGCAGATTTTGCCACTTCGCATGCCTCTCGGCATACGTTTTTGGGTGCGCTTGAATACGTATTTATAACGTCTTGAATGTTTGCTGGATTTACAGATTCAAATGGGGATTCGTTCGAACGGATTTCTTTGTCAGCGACGATTGCTTGCAGAAATTTCATGGCGTGTCCCTCTTTTTACGATTCAATGACAAGGTGTTTGTTTGCAAAATTCCTGAGTGCAGTCCGGTGCGCGATGAGCACTTTAATTGAATCTGGCGAATGCTCTTTTAAGTTTTTTACGATCTGAATTTCAGTTTCGGCGTCGAGAGCTGATGTGCCCTCATCAATCATCCAGACATGTGGCATCCTGACAAATCCTCGCGCAAAGGCAATTCTTTGTTTCTCACCTCCGGACAAAGACAAAGCGTTTTCATGAATGTCTTTGTAATCCAAGCACGCCAGCTTGAGACACGAACGGACGTGCTCTATCTGTTTACGCGAGTTTGGATCTGGCTTTTCTGGATAAACAACATTCTCGAGAATTGAGGAGTCGAAAATAAAAGGTTCCTGAGAGAGATAAGCAACCTTGAGATGATTTGCGAGAATGGGTTGATTGGTAATCACTTTGTTTTGAACATGAAGCTTCACTGTCCCAGCATCCGGTGGTCTGAGTCCAGAAATGCACTCAAGGAGGGTCGACTTTCCGGCGCCCGATGGGCCAACAATGGCAAGAGTGTCACCGGAATTCAACTCGAAAGAAATATCGCGACACAAAATCCGACCGCTTTGAGTTGGATGGTGAATTGTAACGTTGCTTGTTGAAAGTGAGATGGGCAGGACGTTTGTTAATGCTAATTCATGATTGGCATCGGGAGAAGAGTTCAGCCTTTCATGTGTCCAAGAAATGGCGTGCGCATTTAAGAACTCGTTAATTCTTCTCAGCGCGGCATTACCCTTTTTGGTTGTGTTGAGTTGATTCACTACAGTCTGAAAAGAATTGGATAATTGAGCTACAGTGATGAGAAATGCCGTTAAAATACTGCTGGGCAAGGCTCCTTCCGAAACTCTTCTGAGAGCAAGAATAAGAACACAGGCACCGGCTGCAATACCAAGCCACTCGACACTGGGTGATGAAAGAGACTTGGCACGTGCAGACCTCCGCCACACGTTAAAAATATCAGTATTTTTCTTGTCAAAGCGATTAAGTTCGTTTTTCTGCGCAGCGAACGATTGAATGGTCTGCCATCCTCTCATTTTCTCAAGAAACGATTGTGTGAGTTCTGTTTGAATGTTGATTCCCATTTTGGCCATCGTGCGCAGGTATTTTCCGGTCGCACGCACGACGATTCCAGCCGGTAAAAAAATCGCGAAAAACAGAACAAAAAGCTGCGTATCAAGAAGAGCAAGTAAACAGAGATAGACAAAACTTGCGACGAGCTCGATAGGAACGCTGCCACACAAGCGAGTGAAGCATTGTCTGATTTCGCGTGTATCGTCGCCAAGAAAACTGGCAATGAGAGCCGCTGGAACTGTTTTCGCCTGTTGATAGTTAGATTCTAGGTAAGTTCCCGTAATCCTGTGTCTTAAATCTCGAGTAATGGATTCACCCAAGTCCTCGAGCGTGTATTCGAGAATTGTCTTGAGAAAATTCCCGAGCAAAGCAACACCGATCAGCGCAGGAACAATGAACAATTTTTGGAAACCGACACTCAGGCCATCTTCGTAGGCGGTATTTCGGACGAGAGGGCCAATCCATCGACTCGCATGTTCGCCGACCAGCTCCGACCAGCCGACCGGACGCAGCGAGCCTTGAAGAATTGAAATCGCATAGGTGACGAGCAGAACGAGGCCTGTACTCGTAAGGATGGACAATAAGCCAGCTGATATTGCAAAAAAGTAGCGCCCTTTGTGGTACTTAAGTAGCTCAAACCACTGATAAAAAGATGACTTCTTATCCTGTCTTGAATCTGGATTTTTATCTGGACGAGTTGTTTTCAAAAAGGCCTCACAGAGCGCAGAGATCCGAAGAATACAGAATAAATCCTCATGCTTCGGCAAATTTTGCCGATCCAAACATAAAGGGTGTTTGGAGATTAACTGTGAAGTCATTTCTTAGGAAGTTTTTGCCAAGCTGGCCAGTTTCTGGCCGAGCGAGGGTACTTGCCGGATTGGGCTCACTCAGTGTGTTGGGGTGCGTCCTGACCGCGTCGTATCTACTATCGGGGGAGAAAGGGCGCGCTTTCGAGTTTAGGGCCGTTTCACTCGAGCAAACACCCACGATACGGTTTCCAGAGAGAACTGAACAAGGGGCAAACCTTGGACGCTTGCAAGCGATGAACGTGGCTCCTGTTCAGGACGGTGGTCTTGCTCTTCAGTGGCACCTCATGGCTTGGCCCAATTCTTGGTTTGAGCGCTTCCCACTCACACTCGATCAAAATTTACAGTCGGCGCGTGCTGTTCAGAACGAAGAGCGTTCCTACTGGTCTAACGCAGGTAAATCAGGAAGTCGGCACTCCGACTTACCTCAGGCATGTCCTCAGACAAATCCTCTCACTCCCTCACCATCCCGCATCTGGGACTCAGCAATGCTCAACGCAGGTAAGCATTTGGGTGAGCTTTGGTTGAGCGATTCTATGGTAGATCATCGTCATCCTGATCTCGAGGGAATTGTTGATGTGCGTGGGGACTCTGGAAAATTCAAGCCTGATAGTCACGGCACTCACGTTGCTGGCCTGATGTCTGCGCTAAGAAACGCTGATGGTGTTGTTGGAGTTGTTCCGGGTCTTCAGTTGGTTTTGCATCCACTCTCTCTCACTCTCACGCGGGAAGGACCTCGTATCTCGGGCAGAGAGGTTCTCGAGAGCTTAGATGAAATGATTGTTTCTCTCGTGGCTCAGGACGTCAGAGGTGAAAAGAAAAATAGGGTAATTCTTCTCTCATGGTCATTTCTTGAAACTGATGGAGTAACTCCAGACTTTTTGGAATCGCTTGAGGGCAAAATAAGAAAACTGTTGGAACACGATGTTGTTGTTGTTGTTCCTGCGGGAAATTTCGAAAAAGGGCGCAAGCAGACGAATCAAAATGTTTATCCTGCGGCATGGTCTGGACGTTTTCAAGATTCAAATGGCTCGCTACTTCCAGTTGCTTCGCTGGATTTTTGTGGACGCCCTTCTTGGTTTAGCAACCTCGCTGCGAACGAAACTGGGTCGGTTTTAATGGCTCCTGGCGAACGCATTTATTCCACACTCCCAAACTCAGATTTCGGATTCCTCTCTGGAACTTCAGCATCAGCTGCTCAGATTGCCGCAGTACTCGCCTTCACGGCACAGCAATATCCCGACGTAGACATGAAAACGCAGGTTCAAACACTTGTGAGGACCGCTCTGCCGCTCGCTTTCAATTCCGAGAGGCTTCTATCCTTCGACGCTCCGATGTTGGTTCAAGGACTGATGTCGGAATATGGCTGGATCGCAAAACATTAAAAAGTTTTGAACGCGATTAGTACATACTGCGAACTCTTAAGAGTTGTTTTTTGCCAGCAGGAAGGCTCACATTCCACTGTGTCGGGCCCACAGGGTTCGAGGTTTTAACTTCAAATTTAACTTTGCGGTTTGCAGGAATTGGAATTCGAGCGACTTGAATATTCTCTGGAAGCAGAGTCCAACTCCGTGTGTCGGCCCTCTCTGTTGCCGCATTCGCAATCATAACTGCAAGTCCACCGATTTCCCCAAAGTGATTTCTTGCGGCATTGCGTGTTGATTCTTTGATGATAAGACGGGCGGTCATCTTTGCAAAATCGCGCAGACGCCGTTGTTCGAGCGTGTTGTGCGCCAGCACTGCGACGTCAGTCGCTTTGGCAGTCGTGCCGCAAGAAACGTCATTGCAGAGTATCTCTGAGGAGGGGCTTGTTCTCGTAATAGGCTGGTAGACAGGAAATGAAATATTGAGAATTCCCTGACCGTGGTTAATTGGATAGTCTCTCGGGATTTTGATCGGGCTCTGCCCACTTTCTACAATTAAAATCACCTCACCCATCTCGAGGTGTTTTCTTAAATTATCTTTTGGCGGCGCAAATTCAGCGTTTTGTAGTTCGTCAATTATTTCCTTGCGGCCTCTAAACTCGGCAATTCTCCACAAAGATTCTGCTGTAAGCCGTATGACATCCTCTGACGTATTCCATTTTGGATTTCGGTAAATATTCAAAGCTTTTCGATATTCAATGATTGCTCCGTCCCAATTCCTTTGAGACTCATAAAGCAGCCCTGAAATCAAAAACGGGAACCCATCAATCTTTGGATTATTTTTTTCGGAATCAAGTTTGAGTTTGTTTATTAAATTGTAGGCTCTGCGAATCTCAACAAGAGCGGGGTTGAGTTGACCGGTCGAGAAAAAAGAAAGTGCCGAGAAAATCGGTACGAGGACCCGCTCGTGGTCCTCTCCTTCATAGTCTGTGAGGTCCTCTGAGACGGTTAAACTTGCAGCGGTCTTCGACAGGCTGAGTGTATAAAGTTCCTCGGACTTGTAAAAAGATTTCTCCCAGTCTTTACTCGCTTTGTCGTAGTTTCCCGATAAATAATGAAGCATTCCTCTTTCCATACGATAAAGCACTTCATCTTTTTTCCGGCCAGCAAGCGAGCTTTCTTCAAGCTGCGAGATAGCCTCCTGCGTTTCTCCTCGTGAAACCAGTTCCCTCATCCTTGCCGTCTGGTCTGTGTAGGTCGCACAGGCAACCAGCAAAAAACTTAAAGTGAGAGTAAATCTCATGGGCTTGTTCTCAAGGTGCAGTGCGATGGCACTGGAAGGTTTAGGGCCTTGGCGATAGCAGGAACAACGTCAGTATTCTGATAAATTGTTTTCGCATCGAGGTTTACAAATGAGGGTCCCCACAGCCCCAAGAGCGCCTTCATTCTGGGATTTTGATTAAAATGACCGTGTTGACCGCGAGGTCTAGGAGGCGGCAAGGCTTTGTTCGAGAGATCTGCGAGAACGAGGTCATTGCTCAAAGAGTTCTGAAGAGCGAAGTCTTGATGCGCAAATGCAATGAGAAGTGGAGCTTTGGGGTGGTCAAGTCCAGCTTCTTTCATTTCTGGACTTCCTTTGAGGTAAACCTTCTCGAAGAGAGCTTGCGATTGACTAGGTAGACGAAATTTTTGCAGGACAATTTTGAGGTCATTCAACCCAGCAGAGTTCAAGGGTGACGTTTTCACCCCCGCATCAGCTGCTTCTTTTCCATAAATCATAAGCGTGCCACCGGACGTATAGATTTGAGTTTTTTCGAGAATCTCGCTGGGGATTATTTTGCGAACATTCAACTCGAATTTCACTGTAGACATTCCGTGATCACCCATAATCACGACGTTGGTCTGTTCGGGAAGCGATTGAAGAAACCTGCCCAGAACGAGATCCACTTTTTCGATGTGCTCAACCACAAAAGGTTTTGCCTTCTCGTCGCCTGCAAATTGGTGTCTCAATGAATCAATATCTTCCAGATAAAGAAACAGAGCGTCGGGTTGAGTCTGCGGTAAAAAACGAGTCCAAGCATCGTTAAAGAAGCTGAGTCGATGTTCTAGACCAACGATCACTGGTTGTGGGCCATACCGATCGAGCGAAACGTCCTTTCCGGGAGAAAAAATGATTCCACAAGAGTCGAGTTGTTCACGAACTTCTGCGGGGAAAGCATTGTTAACACCCAGAGCTGAGACGTAAACCTCACCTTTTTCTGGCTGCAAAACTGTCACATAAGCAGTCGCAGTCACAGAATCTGTTTTGATTTTCACATCAAAATATTGGCCGCTCTTGGAGGGTTGCACTGAGCATTTTTCGGATGCACAACTCACACTCAGACGTTTCTCGGTATTGAAATTAAGCCTTATTTTTCCAATTTCTTCGTTGTTTCTTCCTCTCCAGACATGAAGCGAGTCTTGGTGAGTTGATAAATTGTGAATTTCCGATTTTCCAACCATAGAACCATATGCAAAACCAGCGCTTATCGTTTTACCTTGTTCCGAGTTATCAAGTGACGGGTAACCCGCTGCAACGACTTTATAGCCCGAGTTTTTGAGTGTTGTTGCAAACGTCTCCGTGCCTGTTGGTTCATTAAAACCAACAACGTTCTTTGAGCCGTTCCATTGAGAATTTGCAAAAATCCCATGCCGCTCGGGTTTAGAGCAGGTGATCGTCGAAGAATGAGATGATGCAGTAATTGTAGGGTTCTGGACAATCAGAGCGTTGTTTATGTTTTTGTGTTCAAGAATTCTCTTCAGCCCAAAGGGGTGAGGGTTCCGCATCAGAGGAACATATTCTTTAAGGCCATCAAAATTCAAACTATCAATACTTATGAAAACAAGCTTCGGAGGTTTTGCGGAGCTCCATCCTTTATCGAGATTCAGCTGGCAAGACTGCGGACTCTGCTTGAAATTCGTTTGTGGAATGTTTGTCATCGGTGATTTGGTGACACATGCCGAACAGGAAAGGATAAAAAGTGTTTTAAAAAAAAGTCGAGCTGCCATCTGCCTTTTCCCTTCAGGCTGGTTGAATTATCTGGCGGAGATGCCGAGAGAGGATTCAATGGAGTGACGTGCTTTCGACATGACTTCTTCTTCACTGATTCCTTTGGTCATTATGGCTGGGTGTATCGTGATTGTGACCAAAGCAACAGATGGAATCAGAGAGCCTTTAGGTAAAAGGTCCGAGGCCCCTTGAAGAGTCAATGGCACAACCGCCACTTGAGCATCCTTTGCAAGCCTGAATGCTCCACTCTTGAAGGGTTGAAGGCGTCCGTCCTTCGAGCGCGTTCCTTCTGGAAAAAACAACATTGATGTTCCGGATTTTAAATGTTCTGCAGATCGACGCATGCACTCGCTATGAGACCTACGGTCTCCGCGTTTGACAGGAACGTATCCAGCTGCGGACATAGCCCAGCCCAGAAAAGGAACTTTGAAAAGTGACTCTTTTGCCAACCAGCGAAACTGTCTCGAGATAAGAAATACTGTCAGAATGTCTGCCTGACTTTGATGATTAGCGACGTAGACGACAGGTTCATCTTCGGGGGGCAGATGTTCCTGCCCTTCGATTCTAAAACGCCACCATGGATTAAAAATAACAATACTCTTTGCCCAGCCCGTAGCGATTTTGTGAAGAAGATTTCTTCGAGTATCAAACAGTAGAGCAATAGGTAGGCTCAGAACGACTGCCGAGGCAAAGAAAATTGTAAACAGAGGAACAATAATCCAGACATAAGTTGCAATTAGGATTCCCAACAATTTGTTTGACGTTACGCTGGTCGCTTTATTGGGATGTTCCATCATAACTTGCCCTGAATTTATTTGATTCATACTAGCGTACCTTACTTCGCGTGCGGAGATAGTTCAAAAATTCCCTGACAAGAAGATGTGCTGTCTCATCCTTGTTTTTACAATGAATTTTGGACTTGTCTGCATTAATGAGGAGAGCGTCCTGATTTTCGCTCTGTCCGAAGGAGTTTTCTCCCCAGTTCCATAGAATACAATTCAGTTTGTAGAGATCCATCAACGATATTGCTTTTGCCATTTCTGATTCTTGATTGCTTGCAGTAAATTTACAGGCTGTCTTGAATTCAATTTGGGAAAGGCTTTCCATGGCAATCAGCTTTGGAAGTTTTTTCAATTTGAGCACAAGTTCTTTCTCGTTGCTCGCTATCTTTTGTTGTGTCTGATTTTCGGGTGCGAAGTCGGAAATTGCCGCAAGGTGGAAGAGTCCAGTAAACTTTCTCGTGTTACTTTCATTCTGTAAGTGCGACTGCATTTCATTAAATTCAACTGAGGGAACGATTTCAAGAGCAGAACAACTCGGAAGAACTGCGCTGTGATTTGCGCAGAATGCTGTCACTTCAATTCCATTTTCGACCAATTTTCTAACGATTTTTGCACCAAGGGTGCCGGTCGACAAGTTGGTAATAGTTCTGGCTACGTCAATCTTTGAGACCGTTCCGCCAAGCGTCACTAAAACTTTTGGCGAGAGCGATGTTCTCTCAAGCAGCTTGTGTTGATTGATTCTGTGCGCCATCTCCAACGCGATTGTCTCTGGAGTGGGTGATTTCCATTTCCCTTCTTCCCGGCGCGGCTCTATGAGGGATACTCCCCTGAATTTTTTGAGGAGCTCGAGATTCATTTTTACAGCGGGTGAATGAGCCATGCTCTCGTGCATGGTCGGAAGGAATACGACAATTTGCTCCCGCCCGAGAGCACTTTGAATGTAGGTACTGCAAGAATCCGGACATATTCCGTGTGCGGCTTTGCCAATCAGGTCTGCCGTTGCGGGGAAGACGAGAACAGCATCCGAAGTTGAGACGTGCTCGGCCAGTCCTGTAGCCTCAATTGTGACTTCACTAGAGCTTGCCCATTCAAGTGCGTCTTTGCCCACAAATTTCGTGGCTGCTTCAGTGGCGAATATTTTGACTTTGGCGCTCAGACGTCTGAGCTCTCGCGCTACCTTCGGAACTTCAATGGCCGCAATGCCGCCACCAACGCACAAGGTGATATTGACCCCGGCAAGTGCATCTGACCTGAGGTCCACTAAGAGGTCGTCGTTTTGTGAATTGGTTTCCACCTTCTATCTCCGGTTTTTGGCAAACGTGTTGTAGGAGCGAACTCTGGGTGCTAGAAGCCGCCCGTCGACTTTGAGCTTTTATCTAGCGAGGCACAACTATGTATTTTTCACAGAGAATTCAAAACAGCTCAAGCCCTGCGTCCGAGGGCGGAGAAGGAATCGTTCTGGACCTTTGGTACCAAGAGCGTCACAACGACGAAATTTCGCTTGGACTGCATGTCAAGAAAGTTCTGGCTTCGAAGCAATCACCTTTTCAGCGCGTGGATGTGCTCGAGACCTCGGGATTTGGACGCATTTTGACTCTCGATGGCTTGATGATGGTGACTGAGCGGGACGAATTCGTTTACCACGAAATGATCGCACATGTGCCTTGCCTTGTTCATAAAAAGCCCGAAAGAGTTCTTGTTATTGGCGGAGGCGACGGCGGTACGCTGCGCGAAGTTCTGCGACATGACTCCGTTAAAGAAGCTGTTTTGTGCGAAATCGATCCGGATGTCGTTTCATTGTCCCGACAGTATCTTCCGTTCACGGCTGTTGGCCTCAACCATCCCCGTGCAAAAGTGAATATCGCCGACGGTGTTGAGTTCGTTAAGAACTCAGCTGACAACAGTTTTGATATTGTCATTGTAGATTCGACTGACCCAATTGGTCCGGGAGTGGGGCTCTTCTCTGGCGCTTTCTACAAAGAAGTCAGACGCATTTTGAAACCCGATGGAATCGTGATGGCGCAGTGTGAATCGCCTTGGGAGAACGGTATCGATCTCGCTAAGGTTTACAGTAATCTGCGTGAAATTGGCCAAGTCTGGGCTTTCTCCGGAAGCATTCCGACATATCCGTTCGGTTATTGGTCATGGGCTTTTGCAAGCGCTGAGATGCATCCTTTTGCAGCAATCGACTCTGAACGTGCAAATGCGATCGAAAAGTCGACACGCTACTATAACACCGAGATTCACAAGGGTTCTTTCGCTCTTCCTAACTTTTTGAAGCAGCGTTTGAAGGGCGTTGTGGTCAACGCGTAAATTTTTTTTGATTCGGTGTTGACAGCCCCCGCCGGCGTGGGTAAACACCGCTTCGCTCTCAACGACGCGGGGTGGAGAAGTTGGTATCTCGTCGGGCTCATAACCCGAAGGCCGCAGGTTCAAGTCCTGCCCCCGCCACCAAGTCCGAGATGAGTAGTTCTTTGAAAAGAGAAGAAAGAAGTCACAGAGTGCGGGAAGAGCCGCACGAAA
>CAYWSV010000080.1:0-7724 GCA_964460155.1 uncultured Oligoflexia bacterium
CGATTTCCAGTTTTTGATACGAATATACGAGTCCATGCTCTTGCGCCATTTGCATTCATGGTAGCGATTGTGCCAATATTATTACGAAAGGCTACGGTAGTTACTTTGGATAAAGACGTTGCAGACATGAAGAAGCAGTTGGCTTCCTTCAGTCAAACAGCAAACGATGTTAAGGCACTTCAGAATCAAACGGCTCGTCTTGAAAATGCATTGGGCAAAGCGCTGGACGTTATGTTGAGTTTGGCCATCCGTTCGGGTCATCCGGATTTGGTTGCTGCAACCAAAACTGCGGGTGCTGCTATGGGCTATGCTCCCAAAGAAATTATGCCTGTGCGTCCACAAATTACAGAAATTCAGCACTTCTTCTCAGCTCCCGCTCTCGCCAATGGCAGCGATACATGCACGGGTAACAGCATTCGCCGCGGAGCAGGTGTGAAGTTTTGGTCGGCTCAGGGAACAATGCAGTGCTGGGTCAACTTCCGCGGCATTTCGAGCCGCCAATGGCAGAGCGCAGCTGGAACAATTTGGTTCCGTGTCTTCGGTGCTGCAAGTCGCATGACCGTTCGTTCGAGCCTGTGTGATCGCGGAGCCAACTCTGCGTGCCATGCGGACTTCAACTTCGATTTCAACCGTGCGTCAGCAGCTTCGATTTCGGCCTCGGGCATGAGTGCGAAGCTCACAGGCCAGCCAAACGAAGGTGTGTTTGACTTCACAATGCCCGGCATCCTCGAACCCTATGTTCGTCGTTCTTCGAGCTTCGGATACGGCTACATGGATGCTGCTTGGTGGGGCGAGGTGATTTCGTTTACACCGCACGGCTCAACGAGCTCGGGTTCAACCTCACAGTACAGAGTTCAGCTGTACTCGCCGTTGGTTCTCGATTTCACGAACGTTGGCCGTCCTATCTTCTCGGCGCTGGATGAAAGCAAGGTCCGTTTTGACCTCAACGGCGATGGCGTGAAAGAGCGTACGGGCTGGATTGGTGGCTATGGTGGTGTGGGTCTTCTCGCCCTTGACCTCAACGGCAACGGAAGCATCGACAACGGCCTAGAACTGTTTGGCGAGGGCACACGGATTGTCAACAATGGTCGCAAGGCACGCGATGGTTACTCGGCGCTGGCCCAGTACGACAGCAATCGCGATGGTGTGATTGATGCCAAGGACCCCATCTTCAACAAGCTTGTTGTCTGGTTCGACAAGAACAAAGACGGCCAATCTGATGCATCTGAATTGGTCTCGTTGGCTAAATCCGGTGTAACTAAGGTCGGCCTTAAGTACACGAAGCTGACTGATGAGGGCCGTTTTGTTGGCGGTAACGAAATGCGCACGACTGCGAAGTTCTGGGGACCTTCGGAGTGCGGCAAGGCAGGATGTAACAGCTACGATGTTTACTTCAGCACGGGCTTTACAACGGTTCAAAGGAAAAAGTGAAAGTGTGTGGTGAGAATCACTGAACGGGAGAACTGACCAAGGATGGTGAGAAACTTTCTCCAAAAGTTAATCAAGCAGGCCGTAGGATTAGCAGTTGTCGCTGTCCTCCTAGGGCTGCTTTTTTCTTGTGCGAAATCAGGGAGTGGTCGGGTCTATTTGGTGGGCGAATCGCGTGTTGTTTCGGGACTCATTGCAGCTCAGCAGGGTGTCGATCTCAAAACGCTGAAGATATCTCTTATCGATGGTCAGGGGCAAAGAACGACTCCCAGTGAATTGAAATACGACAGCGCTCAAGGTCTTTTTTCGTTTCAACTGCGAGATGCCGACCTCTACGAAGCAAAACGCGGAACGGCACTCGATCGCATATTGTCGATGGGAAATTCACTTCCTGCCGTCACGACCGGCGATCCGGATATCGTCAGCAAGGTCGACAAATACACCCGTGTTGAATTGGTGCAGAGTTCGCTTGCCGATTTGGATTATCAGGTGATTCCCTACTTTCAGGGCGTTTTGCCGCTTTCGCGCAGAAATCTCATGGCGGGTCGCGATACGATAAGTATTGGCGGACAAGTTAAATTCTCAAAAGCAGGGTTTGTTCGTCTGAAGGTTGTGAACGAATCTGGTGTTCCGCTTCAGGGAATAAAGGTTGCAGGTATCGCCCAAGAGCTCGTCGTTTCCGATGGTATTGTGTCGAACAATACGCCCTTGTGGCACGACACACTTCTGCGACCTGTGCTTGTAACCACAGATGCCGAAGGCAAAGCGTTTATTGGACCGATCGATGCAAGTACCGAACTGACGCGGTATCAGATTCTGGCATATGGTGATGGATATTGCACCTACTTATCCACGCCCACCAACAATTTTTCTTTGGCAGAAAAGACAGCCCCAGTAGTGACTTTGCGTACCTGTGATAAGGCACAGGCCACAGTCAATGAGTTGTTGCCGAGCTTTCCTGAGAAGCTCAAATATTTAGACGTCAGTGGAAAAAAGGTGGTGCACACCAAAGAAGATTTTGTCACTGTTCGGTTGGACTCGCGCACCGAAAACTTGCGCGGCGTAAAGATTGCACTCTACGAGACGGATTCAAATTATACGCCGTCACTTGAAGTCACAGGAAAAATCATTGAGGCATCAACATTTCAGGCTGAATTTACTATTGAGTTGCCCAAGATTTTTAAATCGAGTGGATCAACGGATGGTAAGTTTATCATCAAAGTGAGTCGGGTCTTTGGAAGTCGCGATGGGCCCGAGGCCACCGCGCAATCGTATCCGGAGCTGCTCATCTATGGGCATCGCAAGATAGCAACTCCATCGCGAGAGACCCTGATGAAAACGGAGTCGGTCGATGTCGATGCTTCGTTGACCGACAACTACACAGTTGTAGATGACTGGACGAAAGTTAAAATCTCGAGTGTCTCTGGAACGACAAATATCGTCCCCGGGACAGCCGGAGGGACGTTCACAATTTCGTCTGACTTCTGCGGCGAGGGAGATTCACTTGGTTTCACTGTTCCCACTTATTTGATGAGTGTTCCCGTCTTTAAAGACTGTGTGAATGGAGTTGCAACTTTTACCGCAGAAGAGGCAGGATTTATCGCCAATGCGCGCTACATTACTCAGTTTGGTGGACGACAGAAATGGCGCCTTTTTATTCGCGATAAGTTCGGTAATGTGAGCGAAACTTTGGAGGATGCCAATGCTCCAATTCCGAAACGTTTAAACATTCTTACGGTGATAGTTGATGTTGGGCGTCCTGTTGTGAGCGATGATCCTGAGGCCTATCTCCCCCTCAACAGTTTTGAGTTCTTTAAAGGTGCAACAAAACTCGACGCCTCTAAAGATGGAAGTGGAAATTTCGTTAAACCTCTCAAACCTACGGATGTCGCCAATGGTGATGTCACCATGCGTTTTCAAAAACTGACTGGTCTTTCGAATAAAAGTACGTGTGTGCAGACGACGGCGACCGAAGAGGAAAAGGTTCTCAACGGTAAGAATGGCGGCAACGCGACTTTATTGAATGGAATTACAGCTTTTATTTTTAAAGATGATTTGGGACGTTTGAATGTGAAGTCGACGGGGCTGTACGAAGAGGTTGGGTTGATGATTTATAAGTGGATGATTGGAAACAGTGCAGCATCGGTCGATGCAGCATCGGATGCATCCTATACCCGATGTCGGACTTTGCTTGGAAGCGATGCCGAGCCCACGGAACGAGTCTTAAAAGAAAGCGATTTTGTATTCAATACGGGTGGCAATGCTGAATTTTATCTGAAGTATGTCGACGTTGTCGGACATAAATCAAATGCATTGAAATATACAATTCCTGCGTGTGCATCACTGGGAGGGGGAACTTCACCGCCTTTGTGTTGGCAAGATTAATGATGCAAAGGCTATTTGATTTGCTGCTTTAGGGGCTTTGGATATTCTCGAGCCAGGCCAGCGGGGCAATGCCATTTTTTGTGCTACTCAACGTTATTTTTACGGGTGCCTTCATGCGGAACCGCTGGTCATAACCCGCGCGTCGAGGCCCGCCAAAGATCATCGTTTTGCCGTCGCCATCGGTGGCTTCTATGATGCTGTCGAGTCCGTTGTGAATGCCAAACGAGACAGTTGACGTTCCCACTCGTGCTTGAAGGTTAGCCACGGTAAAACTCAAAGGCTCTTTGATACCGGTGTTGAAAACTTCGCCGGCAAAACCACCAATTCGAATGTTCTCGGGCAATGCTGTGGGAAGATTAATTATCCGTTGAATGTCGGACTCCGAAATCACTTTGGCATAGTGAACTTTCTCAATACCTGAAAAATTGGTGGAGCCATCAGGATTAGGGAGAAGGCTGGTTCCCTGATGGATTGCCAATAACTGATTCGATGACGAGCTCAACACCGGCGAGCCGCTGCTAATGTCGGATAAGTCGCAATTGTGGCGTGCAGTGTCCAATGGCTTGGGCTGAGAGAATATGTTGACCACGGGCCCCAAAATGATTTGGCAATTTGAGGATGTCACTGGTGTGGTGTTTTCTCCAGTTCTCTGCATCGAAATCAAAACTGCATCTTTGGCTAAGTTGGTTTCGGTTAAACGTGCTTGAGCAGGGACGAAGGCCTGAGCTCGAGGATAACGGTCGACTTTAAAAACAGTGAGGTCGTTGGAGATCTCGGTTCCGTTGGAATAGGACTCACTCGCATTGCTGTAGAGAACATACTGGCATCGTGAGGTGAATTCTTCGTTGTTCCATGTTACTTTCGCTTCGTTGCAATCGTAAGCACCTAAAAAGCAATGACCTGATGTAACGACCAAACCATTACCTACATGAGTGGCGGTGCACCGTTGGGCAATATTTTTGTTCCTATAGAGGAACACGTCAACAACTCCCACCGCTCCTTGTGGCCCATTGACCTGCGCTAGCTTGCGCTTCGATGAGACAGGGCGTTTTTGTTCGGCCGCGAAACCTTTCGCAGAGAACAGAAACGGAAGAAGAAGAACTGCAAGTCGTGATGTGTTTTTCATTGCTGACCCACGCTTTGACACACAGCTTTGTTGATCATTCCTGCCATTTGCTTCGAACCGAACACCGAAGGATGCATCGTTTCGGGCTTCAGAAAGTAAGGGAAATTTTCAAAGAACTTGTCGACGTTGACCAAATGGACATTGTTATCGGTTTGTGACGTCAGAGCGCGCACGCCCCGATTTTCATATTGCATGGCTTTTTCAAGCGACTGCATGAACAGTGGAAGATCTTTCATAGCCTTGAGCAAGGCCCAATTAGCCAGCGATGTAATCAACCCTGTTGGGCTTTTCCCGACGGTTGAGCTTGGAATTGGTGATGCAAGGGCCGAGAAATAATCTTGTGCTGGTATTCCGTGTTCGTTGAGGGACTCGGTCATCAAGCGCTGAAACTCGTCGTTGGCTTCACGCAGAGCTGCAAGCTCATCTGCTGTGTACGTCGCGCGAGTCTCCTTGTCGTAGTAGGCAACATCATCACCCGATTGCAGAGTCATTGAAACTTGCGACATGCGCCTCAACCACAAGGCCAATTGGTCGCCGACGTTGAGTCCGGTCATGGTCGCGAGATATTGCCCAAAAACGGCACCAAGGATGGGTTCGAATTTCTTGCGTGCAAAGACATCCAGCGGATTGTCGATAAGCCGAGCTATCAGAATAGGTATCGCAGGCCCATACTGGTTTTCTTGAGCGATGCCTCTAAGAACTTGATAGAAGTCTTCCGCAACATTAAAACGGCGAACTTCATTGAAATTTGAACCATTTTTGTCTTGCAGTGCCATGATGTTTAGAAGCGACTTAACGATCAGGCTGTCGGGCTTTGACTCGCGCATGTAGGCGAGAGCATGCGAGACAGAATCCCAGAAAAGAGCATCAATGGCCATTATCATTGATGGATTGATTGTTTTTACGTGCTTGATTGCCGCTTCGATGGCTTTGCGGCGCAAGGCCACGTTGGTCCACTTTGATTTCTGCAGTGGCGCCATGATGTCTTGAGGCACATAGGCTTCAAAGAAATCATGCATGCGTCCACCATCCAACGAAAGATCAATCACACGCGGTGCATTCGGGTCCTGTTGTCCAGTGCTGCGGAAGGTTTGATAAATGCTTCCACGGAGCGTCCCTGTGCGGGGTTTGGATAGGTCAGTGACGTTTCTTGGCCCCCCAACAAGCGCTGCAGTTTCACCATAGGCGGTTTTCTCGCTCAGCCACTTTGAAAAGTTGGGATCGGTGAGATGAGCAACATCGCGGCGGATGTCATAGATCCATTCGCCTGTGTAACCCTCGCGCTGCAAAGACCATTCTGGAATTAACGCAGCGGGTCTGTTTTTCGGGTCGTTTTCAAGAATCGCAATTTTGTCGGCATGACCATAGCCCTCTTGCTTCCACTGCACGTCGGCCAAAAAGTGTACAAGGTAGTTGCGTCGGAACCAAAACTGGTCGTTGGTCAAGTCGGTATATGCGCGGAGATTTGAGTTTTGATCGCAGCCAATGCAGCCATGCGTGTAGCTGGCACCGATATTCATTATTTTTGAGTAGTAACGTATTTGCTCTTCGGCTCCGAGTTTTGGGAAACAAAACTGCGAAGCGTCCTTAACGTAACGGGTGACTGGACCCTCGGACGCCTGTGCTTGAGAAACGAAAGGCAACGACGTCAGAAAGAGCCCCAAGCCCAAACCAAATGTTTTTGTTGCTGGCATCACGAGTCCCCAATCCGTAGGCAGCAACCTGCCCACCTTTATTGTCCGCCAGTCATGTCGGAAAAAGAAGGAATTATTCAGGGCTGATAAAAAGAACCGACGCGTTTTTGTCGACTGCGACAAGAGGCGGTGAAAAATTATGCATCTGTTGGGGCGAAGTCCCTGATGAGTAGTAAATCATGCCTATCAAAGGTCTGACGGTGTCGGCAAAGAGTGTCGACAATCCGTTGTCTCCCACAAGCTGTTCCGGATGCTGGGCAAGCACCTCTTGTGTCCAGCGGAGATACCGGTGCATCTGAGTGAGGTGATCCGGGGATGGGGATCCGGTTTTGAAATCGATAACGATGTGCAGGTGCGGATGGAGATCTAAAGGCTGTTTCAAACAGGACTTTAAATCCGCAACTTCGAAAGACGGTGATTGCTCGGGCAGACCTTTTGATGTGAATCGAAGACACGCTGATTTTTGAAAAACTTTGGGCAACGAGTCGGCATCAACAACGCAAAATAAATCGATGATACGCCGCTGAGTGCTCAGCAAATGACGTTTAACCTGCGAGGGGGATTGATTCACCTCAGCAGCACTCCAGATTTCAAGTTCATGCAACCGCGTTTTGGCAGCCGACAAGAGTTCATAAAGAAATTTTCTTTCGCGCAAGCGAGTTGCATCTGCATGCTCCATCAGCGCATGAAAACGGAGGCCAGATTCAGCCGTTGACCCAGTGCGCGCTTTTTCAATCGCCACTTCGGGTTGCTCATTCAAAGGCGTTGCCTGTTCTTCGACATTGGCCTGCCATGGTGTTTGTTGCGCTTTTTGATGCTGTGATTCGAGCCAAGGCTGAATCCAAGCTAAATTTTCGACCTCATTTTCAGGAGTCACCTCAGCGGGCGCTTCTTCGGCCTCCGAGAAGAGCCGCGAATCTTCGTTCACCCACGCGGGGCCATAGTCACGCATGCGCACGAGCCCCATCCATTCAGAGTTCAAACAAATTGCATCTGTTTGTTGGGTCGTCCATGGCTCCTGCGGTCGCGCGCCGCGCTTGGCTTCTTTTCTTAAATCAAAAACCGAGTCGGCAAAAAGACCAAGAACATTG
>CAYWSV010000080.1:7734-14338 GCA_964460155.1 uncultured Oligoflexia bacterium
CAGGCGACATGATAATGAGCATCTCTCGCGCACGCGTGAAGGCCGTATAGAAGACACGCTGACGCTCGAAATCCTGTTCGAGTTTATCCTGCAGGTCGGCACTCCAACGAACGATTTTTTCTCCGCGGTCGGTTTCCGAATAAATGGCGACCTGATCTGCAGGTGGTGTTGGATTGTTGATCCATGGAATCAAGGAGGCCGATTCTTTATCTTCGGCAAGCCATTTAATGTACGTAGCGCCGTCACCGCTCTTCATAACAAAGTTTTCGGGTGTCCGTTCACGTGCAGAGTTTGGCCAAAAGACGACAACCGGCCATTCGAGTCCTTTGGCGGCATGAATGGTGCAGACAGTGACTGCGTTTTGTGTGGTGTCAGTCTGATTTTGCGAAAGGCGAATTTGATTGAGTTGAGTGTGAAGGAATTCTTCGGGCCAGCCTGAACCCTCTTCGAGCTGTCGGCGAAGAGACCAAACCTCGAGCGTCTGATGCAGCACAAGCGCAGTATTTTCCATCGCCAAATTGTGCGCGGGAGCAACGTAACCCCATCGCAAAACCTGCCAGGCCGCAAAAAAATTGCGGCGAGCCAGACCGCGGCAATGTAACACATGCGATACCCAACCAATCCAAACGTCAGGCAAGGGCTGGCTCTTTTGAGTGTCCGTTCCGGTGAGTGGGGGAACAACGAGTGTTGAATCGAGTTGTCCCTCAGCGCAGGCTTTGAGAAGTGTGGATGTCTCCTCACGGCTCAGGCTCAGCCAACCACTCCATAGAAAAGAAGCAAGTTCACGTGCATCGAGCGGTTTGCATAACCACTTCGCGAGCAGGAGACCCAGCTCCTCGCTGGTTTTCTTGCGCCCAAGTGATTGCTCAGGTGCACGACTTAGTTTGGCTACAGCCGGAATGCCAAAAGAAACCAGCGCTCGGTGGGTTTCAGCCACGTGGTCGTTGGTCTCGCAGAGTACGGCAATATCTGACCATGAATAACGCTTGCGCTCTGTTTCATTGTCTTCGTGCAGGGTGTTCTCAAGTGACGCAGTTGATTGCAGAGGAGCTTCGTCCACTTGGGCAATCCGCTGAAGCTCACGTGCAAGTGCCCATGCGGCGAATGTATTGGGTTTAACTTTCTTAAGGAGTGAGTCATCTTCGGCGCGATCTTTGTTGAGGCTGGCCCCAAGCAACAAAAGCCTTTGTTCTGGGCGCGCTTCGCTCTGTTGGTTGCGTCCGGCATCAAGCGCCTTGGCCTTTACAAAAGTTTGTTGTGCCATAAGGGCAAAAGCCGTGTTCTTAAAGGCTTCTGGAATGCGATTGTTGCGATAAGAAAAAGTAATGTCCGAGAGCAGGTTGATAAACGGCAAAAGGTCCGGATGACTCCGATAATTGCGCGTGAGCTCAATGAGTTTCCATTGCGGGTCGGATTTGAGTCTTTGGAACACTCCGACATGCGCGCTGCGAAAACCGTAAATACTTTGTTTTGGATCACCTACCACAACCATGCGACCATGAGGGCGCCGCACAAGAGTACTGAGAATGTCGTGTTGAAGCTGATTCGTATCCTGATATTCATCGACAATAAGTTCAGCGCAGCTCATAGGCAGTGTTTGAATCTCTGCCAAATCAAAGAAACCGCTGCGCCGTTGTTCTGGTTGAAGGCACAGAAGCTGATAAAGAAACAAGGCTCTGTCGTTGTGGGTCATTCGTCCATGCATCAGCCGCTTTCGAAACAGTTCGCGAGCCTTGGACTGAATCAGCGCGATGATGGCCTCTGACGATGGATGAATCCGCTCTAAAGCAAAACGGAGTGGTGGAGCATTGTCCGAGAGAAAGTTTTCGTGAAGCATGGCCGATGCAATGCGCTCGAGACCCCGGTGCCGTGTCTGAATGCCTTTTGAGCCACCGAACGCCCGTTGCGATTGAAACGCACCGGCGAGAATAAAATCGAGAACTGGAATTTCACTTGCTGGATTTTGGCAATTCTGCTCCAGAATACACAGAATTTCATCGGCGATTTCTGGGAAGAGTTCGGCCTCTGAAACGAGAGTTACCGCTGGAGGAAAACGTTGATCGGTTAAGTCCCACGCTTTGAGTGTGTCGTCGCTGAGTTTGTTTTTCGTTTGTTCCCACCATGAAGGAAAAAGATTTCCGACAAGGTGCATAAAAAGACTGTCGATCGTCGAGATGTGCAATCGACTGAGAATCCGCTGCTGTTCTTCGCTTGAGACAGGAGCTTTCTTGATTTCTTTTTCAACACGCTGGCGCAATTCTTCATCTGCTGCTTTTGAAAACGTCACAAGGACAAGGTCCTGAGCAGCAAGGCGAAAGGGCTTTGGTGAATTGAATAGTAGCCATTGAACACGATCGGTCAAGACACGCGTCTTGCCTGCACCCGCGCCCGCCTCAATGACCAAATTCTTACGACCACGGTCTTGGGCATCATCAAGCCCTAAAGGAAAGAACGCCGCTGCTTTTTGTTCGGGGCTTAGATCCACACTGCTCACACTGGGTCTCCGCTAAGCTGGCCAGCTGCGGGACACACCGATTGGAGTGGACACCATTGGCAGATGTTCGGGGTCAACGGTCGTGGAGAAAAATCTCCTTCAACCAAACGAATCGCGCGGCGGTTGTACTCGTCTTTAAGAGATGCGAATGTTTCGTCGGTCAGTCTGAGTGGCGAGTCGAATTCAAAATTCGAATAGGGCTCCCGCGATAAATCCAGAGTCTTGAGGCGGAGTAACGAAAATGCGCGCACGCCGCGGGTAGACTGATCGGCGCAGTTGTTGTCGTGGCCAAGGTCATCTGCCACTCGACGTGCCCATGCAAGACTATAGATGGCTCCCTGCACGCTTAAGCGGTTTGTCGATTTGGCCAGCCGCGGGTCCAGAACCAACTGTGGATCATTCTTGCTGACCTTACTCGTTTTGTAGTCGATAATTCTATCGCCCTTCGGGTGACTGTCGATGCGGTCGATGCGTCCCGTCAGAATGAGCTTTGGGTGAATTTCGAAACGCACAGGTTGTTCCAAAAATGCGCCTCGAATTTCTTCAGTGCGGTGAGCCTGCTGGTTTTCTTCTGCACCATTTTCGCCCCGCTGTGCGTCGTGTAATTCGCTTTGAATGAGTTTACGAAAAGCGCGTCGCAATGTTTCGCGGACGAGTCGATTTTTAACTGGACTCAACGCAGGTTCACCATTTTGAGTTCCAATCGAAAAAATGATGTCAGTCATTTCGTTCGACAGAGCGCGTGCGTGAAGATTTTGGGCCGAGTTGAGGTCTTCTGAGATCAGCGCATTAAGGAAACCGGCTGACCATGAGTCAGGTGATGCGGATAGATATGCATCCGAGACAAGAAATTCATCTTGCAGACGAGTAAACAGTTTCAGCCAGATGTTTTTTTCGTTGCCCTGCGCAGTGTCTGCAATAAGACACATCTGCCGCAGCCCGCCAATCAGTTTCTCGGCCATCGTATGAGCCCGCTGACCCGTCATGAGAGCATCGGGCTGCAACTCGGGTTGTGAATCCGTATTGAGTCCGTGTAAGCGAACCCAATAATACTGGAGCGGACACTCAACGTAATCCTCAAAGTCGGTTACGCCCATCGAGGATACATTTGGCGCAGGCGGACGCGACTTCAACAACCGTGTCCATTCTGGGTCTTGCAACCTATTGCCGTTCGACAACCAGCGGGCAAAAGCTGAATCCGGCAAAACGGTTTCAGACCAGGTTTGAATTTGCAGGGGCGGAAGACACCAGCGACGCGCATATTCCGGAAAATCTTCAAGGTCTTTTAGCGTACGTAATAAAAAAGTGACCTGCGCATCGGCCGAAAGAACAGACTGCCAGTAACCACGATAAGATTCCTCTGAAGCAATGGGGTCCAAAGCCACCTGCTTGCTGCGTAGCGCATAAAAAACTGCGTTGAGGAGGCGCAAATGAAAACTGGGCGCTGTTGGTGAGTGCGGTGGGCCCAGAACAATAAACTTTTTGGCTGAATTCAGCGAAGGTAACAGCGAGAGTGCTGGTGGAAGCTGATTGATTTCATCGCTGACAGAAAAGTTAAACGTCTCTCCATCGAAAAACCTGTGCAGCATGAGCTCGAAGGTGATGCCGTGCCGACGCGCCGAAGGACTCAGATCATACCGTGCAAGGGCATCCTGAATCGTTTCGTCGAAAGCACTCAGCCGTTTCCAATAAGACATGAATTCTTCGCGCAGCTGAATGATTTTTTCGCGTGCTGGATTCTGCCAAGGGTCATGGTCGTTGGTTTCCGGAGGCTCGTCGACATCTGAGTCAGGTTCAAAATCATGCGGCGTCAGTGCATGAATTCCCGAGCCATCCGATCGCACTGTATTCAAGATGCGCTTGTTTAAGTCGCCCAACAAAAACTGGGTATCCGCATTGGCCTCGGCAGATTGTCTATTGAAGGTGTCTGTCAGAGCCGCAAAAGTTCCATAGATGTGAACATTTGCTGTCGGGGCAGGAGGAACGAGTACCGCAGTGGGAACGTGCGTGCGCGCCCACCACGAGACGGCTGGCTTTTTGTGATGTTGAGCCCAGAGCTCTCGAGCGTTGAATAGCCCGTCACGTAAAGCATCTATGAGAGCCGCCTGAAAGTTCCCCGGACGATACGAGTCCGACTCGCGCGAATATTCGGGAGCAGCAATCCACAGCAGCGGTTCGCTTAAGAATTTTTTGGGAAGTAAAAAATCCCGATAGTCTTCTTCACCCTCGAGATGTGCGCGGAGGTGAGTTGGAAAAACCGATGTCCAATATTGAGAGACAAAGGATTGAAGACGTCCAAACGAGGAAAAGATTTTTTGCGCCAGCTGGTATGCAACGCAAATCGTCCTTAATGAGTTATCAGGAATGTCGAGGATATTTTTTTGTGATTGAGGCGAATGATGAACTTCAAGAAGTAAAGATAAAAAACTTTCATCTGCCGGCAACGGTGTATCGGCGAGCGTGAGAATCTGCTTGGCCAGCGGGGCCACGTCGCTGAGAGCATAGCCAAGACGCAGTAGGAGCAAGCGCATGAGTTTTTCTTGCTCAACGATATCAGTAAACGGTTTGTTGAGGAGCGTGTGATGTTCGTCACCGAGTTGTTCGGGGCGATTGTGACACAATGTGAGCGAAAAGTTTCGGACGAGGGTGTCGGGCGTATAAAGACTGATACCTGCCCAAGCTTTGAGCTCTGTGCCGGGATGTTTTTCGGCGTGAATCTGGCTCAGTAAACTGAAAATTTGAGTTCTGACGGCAAGAAGGTCTTCTTTGCGCTCACAGACGATGGTCCACCGCTTGTTGCCTCGAGAAGAATCCGTTTCATCTAAAAGTTCACGCGCAAGGCTGCCGAACACATCATGTTCGGACAAAAGAAAGCCTTGCGCGTGAAACGTTTGCATCATGACCCGAGTCGTTTTTCTATCAGAGCATCAGGAGTTCTTTTGTTGTGAGGCCAAGAATTCAGCGCGCAGATCTTTGCGGAGAATCTTGCCAATTGGCGTTTTGGGCAACTCTTTGCGGAATTCTACAAAACGCGGAACCTTATAGGCCGTAAGCATTTCTTTGCAATGCGCCCGTAGAGCGTCTTGAGTGAGTGTTGGTGAACGCGGAACGACGTACGCTTTTACAGCTTCACCGGATGCACCATCGGGAATTCCAATCACCGCAACTTCGACGACTTCAGGATGCTTGGCAATGCAGTCTTCAACTTCGTTTGGATAAACGTTGAAGCCTGAAACCAAAATCATGTCCTTCTTGCGGTCGACGATCTTGAAGTAACCGTCGGTATCCATTGTTGCGACGTCGCCTGTGTAGAGCCATCCGTCCTTCACGGTCTTGGCAGTTTCCTCTGGGCGCTTCCAGTAGCCCGCCATGACTTGAGGTCCACGCGCAATAAGCTCACCGGGCTCACCTGCTTTGACGTCGTTGCCATTGTCATCGACCAAACGAATTTCAGTTGAGGGCATTGGAACGCCGATGCAGTCTTTTTTCACTTTGCTGCCAATGGGGTTGAAGGTGAGCACGGGGCTCGATTCGGTAAGACCATAGCCTTCAATCACGGGTGTTCCGACCACATTCGCCCATTTTTCAGCTGTGGAAGACAACAAGGCTGCACCACCAGCAATAGCCATCTTCATCTTCTTTGGTGGATTCTGAACAAACCACTGTTCGTTGCAAAGCGCGTTGAACAACGTGTTTACGCCCGTCATCCACGTCACTTGGTGCTTCGAGAATGCCTTCTTCAAGTTGCTGATTGGGCGTGGGCTTGGAATCAGGATGTTGGTTGCACCTTCTTCGAAGAACGAGAGGCAGTTCACCGTAAATGCAAAGATATGATACAGAGGCAATGCCGTGATGATTGTCTCTTGTCCGGTCGCAATGGTGACCTTGGCAAACTCGAGAATTTGATAAACGTTCGACAAAAGATTGCGATGTGTGA
This sequence comes from uncultured Oligoflexia bacterium, assembly GCA_964460155.1. Lineage (GTDB taxonomy): Bacteria > Bdellovibrionota_B > Oligoflexia > Silvanigrellales > Silvanigrellaceae > RFOM01. The sequence continues at coordinate 14,166 of CAYWSV010000080.1, forward strand.
GCATCGCACCTTTGCTCACGCCTGTTGTTCCGCCCGTGTACTGCAAGGCGGCTAGGTCATCGAGTGTCACGTTAGGCAGAGTCAATGCGGCTTGACCGCGGTTGCCAGCACGGGCCCACGCGTTTTCGCTTTGAGACATGCGCGCTTGTCCTGCAGCAAGTGCCTCACGAAAG
>CAYWSV010000081.1:0-1219 GCA_964460155.1 uncultured Oligoflexia bacterium
CGTGAGATTCTGAATCTGAATGTAGGATGCGCCCTTAAGGTCATCAATTTCGGGGCAACTCAGCCTATAAATCACGTTTGTAAACGCAGCGGAGTTCGTACTCTCTGCATGGCCCGTAAGCGCAAAACGCCCGCTCCAATCTGGATGCAATTCTTCGATTTCTGCGATGAGGGCCGAGGTCATCAGAGGATGCATGAGACGCCCCTCAGACAAAACCTTTATGGGTTGTGTCGGCGTGCCTTCAAAATCAAAGAACGCTGAGAATGGTGAGCCTTCGAGATGCGGATTGTCTTCAACAGAGAGTCCCCGAACAACCACCTGACCAATATGTTCAAGCTCCCATGCCCCTGTTTTGTCAATCAGAGAGCGTGTTTCAAGATTCGGCATGACAAGCTGATCCAAGAGGTCAATGACTGCCTTGTGGGTCAAGAACACTGGCAATTGCGAATCCGCATCCAGCGGCTTGACCTTGGAGCGCACCAAGTTCTTCGCTGCCAGCTCAACTACAGCAAAAATGTCTTCATTGGACGGAACAACTCCGAAAACATCAGAGTGATATTCAGACGTATCTTCGAGTGCAAAGGTGCACCCAACTGAACAAGAAGCTGAAACTTCCTGTACAAAATTGTTTTCAGAGTCAAAATAAGTCTTATCGCAATAACTCAGATTCACAGACGTTTCCCGATTCATCAGGCGGGGATGATGAACTTCGGATGCACGTGATTCAAGAGTGTCGAGCATTTTCAGAAGTGTTTCAGAGGCATGACCATTAAAAAAAAGCGAGAGAAGTTCATCTGAGGCCAATTTAAATTTCGGGTATTTATCCTGCTTACGAAGCCGAATCCGATGCTCCAATTTCACTGCCTGTGTTAGTGTGAAATCAAGCATTCTCCGAAACATCGGCATCGAAACCGCAGCAAGCGAAAATCCAACACTGTTCTCGTTGGGAAGCATGAGCGAGATGACCATTTCGAACGGAGAGTTAAGCTGCAACGGTGCCTTGGTGTTCTTTTGCCCATTGAACAAACAGGCCGAATGGACTTCGCGCAGGTAAGATGTGCAAGAAAAACCCTCGATGACTCCGCGTCTCTGACAATCCTGCAGATGTGCCTTAACAGACTCAATAAATTGTCCAACAGACTGTGTGAGCTGATGGTTCATGACTCTTCTGCTCCGCCTTCTCCGGTGCCAATCACTCGGACTTTGGAATTGGGTTTAA
>CAYWSV010000081.1:1229-14038 GCA_964460155.1 uncultured Oligoflexia bacterium
CCATAAATGCCGGCCCGCCATCGGAGGTCAGCACTCCTTGTCCGTCTTTTCCGCAGGTCCCAATGCTTCGACACAGCAGCGGACCAAAGGAATCGACAGCCGAACGGAAGCATTCCGTCGCAATACCCGTAAAATTAGCCTCACGCATCAGGGCTGGTGGCTGCCCTTTCTTGAGATGGAGAACCCGAGCGACGTCGGCTCGGAATTCCAAATTCGAGCAGCTCGCTGTGCCGCCCTTCCATCCGCTGAGCAACAGAACTCCCCGATGACCATTCAGATAGCCGTGCTTTTCAAGAACGCTTTGAATCACATGCGCAGGAAGATCATCCCACGTTGGGGTCGCCTGCCCACCATCAATAATTTTAGTTTTTGCAGGTGCAACCCAGATACTTGTCATCCGATTAAGCGACGGATGCTGCAGTGACTGTAAACGTGAACAACCATCCGGCGCCTTGCCTGCACGACGTGCTGTTTGTCGTGTATGAATGGCGTCAACTAACCGCCCCCGTCGAACCAGAGTCTTGCGACGTGGAAGAACACCCTCGGCATCAACAGGTAGGTATCCACAATTGTCGAGCTGGCCATCAATAAGAATATCGAGCCAGTCTGGACCAACCTCAAGATCCAACATCTCTCCATTCTGACCGAATCCCGATGCACACGTTTGAATGAGATCTCCCTCGGCAGCGTGACCAATGGCCTCATGCAAAATAAGACCCAGCAGATCCGCATCAACGGCGAGATAATCGTATTCAGGATTTTCCGGAACCAATTTCGCCGGCAACAGTGCAAGAGCCTGTTGCTCAATTTTATAAAAATGCGAAGCAAGTTCAGTTCTCAGACGATTGGCTGTCGGAATGTGATTTAAAAAATGCCGTCCATAGGTTGTGCGCTTTTCACCCTCTTCTGAGCATGTAGCATTGCTCGCCACGCGACATGCCTGAGTTACAAAAGTTTGTTGCGCTCCATCTAGAAAATACTGCCAGCGATATTCAACTGACATATTCAAACGCGATTTCAGTGAGTGAAGGCGCGAATCATGCGCAGCGCCATGGAACTCCTGAATCAGTGCGCTCACAGATTGAAAATCAGCTGCGAGATCCACATTTTTCCATTCATGTTGACCGACGTGCCCAATCACCTGATCGCGGGCAGCCAAAAGCTCATGTGGCATGGCGGCAGCGTCCAGACTGCTTTGAACAAATGCATCCTCAAGCGCACGTAAAATCAAAGCAGCAGGGTTTGTCTGGTTATCTGGAGTTCCTGTGACCAACCCCGCAGCACCCGAAACAAGCGCTCGCACATGATAACTGAAGGTTGCCGAAAATCCCGGAGGTCCTTCGTTACGTCCATTCGAAAAAGCTCGCGATGCTGTTTCGTGCGTACCCATGAGAACGGACACATCTTCAACAACAGCTTTTGGATTGCGCGTTGAGAAATCTGCAACAGCAGTCTCAACTGCCCGGGCCCAGAGTTTCGATGCGTGGGACGATGACCCAGTTTCAAGAGGAGTGGTAAAAGTCGGTTGAAAACTTGAAGGCAAAAGTGGCTCGCTCAGAACATCTGCCTGCGAGAAGGATGTTGAGGACGTTGAAATCAAATGTTCTCGATAGACTGCAAGAAACTCGTCTGCCAACCTTCGATTTGCGGCTGCAACGACGCTCCCTTTGCGAAAACGCGATTTGCCGGCAGCTCCATGCAGCGATGTAAAGAATGCATCTGGCGTTTCGTCGAAGAGAATCTGCAACGCGGCGACATCGTAAGGGGCAACCAGAGGATCGATCATCAAATCAACAGCACCACACAAAATTCGCGTATAACCGAAAGCGTCGCTGTGCGTCCGACATTCGCGCGAGCCCGTCTGAAGCACACTGAGTACAGAATCAATTCCACGATACGCAAATGTTTGGGGTGTTGAATAAGAAACAAGCGACTCTTTCAAGTGGGTCGTTGCAGATGTTCTGCAGACTTTCCAATGAGGATTGTTCCCATTTTGACCTTCAGTAACCAACGAACCCCAGCGCGCACCGTTACCCAGACTGGCAATGAAAACTTCATTTAATGCCGGAAGCGCAACAATTCCCAGCACAGGTTGGCCCTTATGAACAAGGGCCAGAAGTGTCGACCACAGTGGAACTTGAGAAAGGAAATTAATGGTTCCATCGATAGGATCCAAAATCCAGTAGGTATCCTCATCGAGGTTCAAAATCTCTTCACCACGCCGGGTGAGATCGTGCTCGAACACATGAAGTCCAGAGTCAGCTTCAGAGCTCGGGCTGGTTGTCTGGAAAGAAGGCGACTGTGTGTGAAGGCTTTGGAGGCAACGAACACTGCCAAATTCTTCACCGACAAAACCAAATTGCGGCGTCAATCGTGAAAGGAGTTCTCGAGCTCGCGTCTCGAGTGCTTTGTCAGCTGCACTGACTAAACTCCCATCTGACTTCGATTGAGTCTCGAGGGTCTTCCGAAAAAACGACAACCCTAAGGACCCAAGTTCACGCACAACGACAAGAGCGTCATTTTCGAGCGCAGCAAGTTGAGGCGTATCGAGACCAGCGACAGACATCTCAGGAACTCCCATCGGAATTTTGACAACCGAGAAAAACACAAATCGCACGAATACTACAGTTATTGAGTCACTTTGGACATATGTGATTCCCATTCATTTCAGGTTAGACTGAGCTCGCGTCCGGAGATGGACCGAAAGAGGAGAGCTGGCTTTGAAATTGCGCATGTTTGGAGCAACTGACAAAGGCCTTGTGCGCGCCCTGAATCAGGATGCCTATACGTGCGACGCACACAAAGGACTTGTTGTTCTTTCAGACGGTATGGGCGGACACGCCGCAGGCGAAATTGCGAGCCACATGGTGGTCGAGGGACTTTCGGAAGCGATGGCCTCTTTGAGTCAGTTTCCTCCGGAAGAACTCCACGCGCGGATTGACGAAAACATTCAAAAAGTAAACACGAAACTCATCATGCGCAGCCAAGAGGATCCCTCGTGCCGGGGCATGGGAGCGACTGTAAACGTATTGTGTTTCGCTCATGGCTTCGTGACGATTGGCCACGTCGGAGACTCACGCACCTATCTCATCCGCGCATTCAAGACACCCGAGCAAAAACCCCGATTCGGTATGTGGCCGTTGACGATCGACCACAATCTCGGAACATTTATTGATCGCGGAATCGTCTCGGCTCCCGCAACAATGTCCACTGAAACTGAGCTCAACTCTCGCGAACGGGCGAAACTCACGCGCGGCATGGGAGTCATGGTGGACCCCAAGCCTGATGTCTACACGCGGAGACTCGAAGAGGGTGATATTTTTCTCACATGCACCGATGGTTTGCATGGATTCGTTTCAGATAAAGACACTCTGAAAACAATTGTGAACGGAAACATCGCCGATGCACCACAACGACTTGTCGACCTTGCCAAAGCAGCAGGAGCACCCGACAATGTCACCGTTATTCTTTCTGTGGTGAGCGATTTCGAAGAGCCATTTAGAGACTTTGAAGAGCCCACGTATCAGTCACGTCCGTATCTCCTCAGACTTCCCAATGGGGAGATTCAGGGATTGAAAACGGCTCAAGAGATCATTGAACTTTGGATACGCAAGGCCATTCCGGGTGACACCGAAATCGCTGCAGGGCTTGGACCATGGCTGCTTTTGAGAAACAAAGATCAACTGACGAAAACGTACACCGATTTCAAAACCGAGGCCTTCAACAATTACATTTACGTCGAACCGAGCGTAATTTCGGACCATGATCTCAAACCTCGTGAATCAAGAAATCCCGAAAATCCCGACACGGCTGGCGGCTCAAAGACAATCACCAAAGTGATTGCTGCAGTCATTGTGACTCTCATCGTCTCCTCTGCCGTTTTGTGGATTTTGGCTGCACCTGAACTGCAGCTCGTTCTTTTGCCAGCCTACTGACACTGTGCACTGAAGGACCTCTTTCGAAGGATGTAATCCACCGAAAAGACTCTCGGAGAAGGGGAGTCTTGGTTTGAAAATCAACAAGGGACTTCGCATAATATTCATATTCTTGGGGATCTTTAGTCTATTCCCAAGCGCGCGAGCTATGCAAAATTTGCAGCATAAGTCTGGCACAAAGACGAATCTCCATTCGCCCGCAATTCTCGACCGCCTGACTCTCGCGCTCGTCGACCGTTTGCCAACCGACAGTGAGCGTGAATTTGCCCGCGTCCGAGGATCTCATGGGCTCTTTGATCTCGCGAATTATCTGGTGCAATCACGCGAATTTTTCGACAGACAAAGCCTTTATTGGAATACCCAGCTGAGACAGACTCCGGCATGGCTCTGGGAAAGCCAGAATGAATTGAATTGGGACAGATTTTTTGCGTCTGAGTCCGACTCATCATCGGGAAAAATTTATTTTTTCCCAGCTGCAGAGCGTGGGCGTGGTGAAACAGTCTGCAACGGCGTTTGGAGTGTTTTTCTGGATAAAAAGCCGATGCTTTGTGGCTGCGATGACACTGTGGATGTTCTTCCATACTGGGATTCATCCTCATCAATGCGTGTTTGTCCAATTGCCCGACAAGACACTCAATGCGGTCCTGCGCTTGAAAAATGCCTTCCTGTAGATGCCCGTCTGGAAACCTCGGTCGTCAATCTGGAGGTCGATAAAGAGTCGGCCGGTGGCCGAGCGATTACCCGCATGATTTCTGACCTTTCGTTGGCTCACGGTCGTGCGATTGCTCTTGGAGTCGTCACACATCAGAAATGGAGTCGGCTACAGAATGCCAACCGCACCGTAGTCTCGAAGAGCAGTTTGGATCTCGTGAAAGGATGGGTCAAAAAAACTCCAGATTCACCCATTCTCGCCTTGGCTTCAGCTCTCAAAATTGATGATATTCGACAATCGACAAAAACTTTCTTGCTTCCTTCAATCAATCCGCAGCGAAGCCGCGGAACGCGATTGGTCGGTGAATCAAACGCAGAAGAGCTGTTTTTGAGCCCTCAACTCGAGGAGCGTGTTTTACTGCATCCACTTAGAGGCACTCGACTGAGCACAAGTATCTGGGAGTGGAGCTCCAACTTGCTGTTCACTTGCCAAATTCCACATCTCGCTCCGCAGGTTTTCACTCTGCCAGTTCCGCATCCAGAAGCAGCAAAGGAAGGTTCATACTTTTGCTCGGGCTGCCATCTCTCGATGGAAAAGTTCGCCTCAGAGCAAGCAAAGAACAAAGAACAAAACTCAGAATCAAGAGTCTTGAGAACAGGTCAACGAGATTCACAACTGCGTGAATGCGCCGTGGACCATGCTTTACAATTTCTTTTGGGTTTCCGTCCTACCGGAAACGAACTCAAAGGATTACGCAAAAAAGGCTCGATTTCATATTCACAGAATCAGGAAAGCATGAGCTCATTGATTCGCGATCTGTCTATTCAAATTGCAATCGAGGGAGGAGAAAAATGAAATTCTCTCTTCCTCCCCTGCCACCCGTGCCAAGAAAAATTAAATACATACTTATTGCCATTGGTGTTGTTTGCGTAGGGCTTTTCATTTTGCGCACGAGTATCAAAGCCGGTGCTCGCGGATTCAACCACTCCTCAAAAAAGACACATGACGCTGTTGTTCTCCGACTAAAAACACAAAACTCTAAATCTCTGAAGAAAACAACCGGGCCTTACAGCGAGACACGAACAATCAGCGAATGGCGTGCTTTTGCAATCTATCATCCGACTTCTGGAGTCAGTGAAGATTCTCTCTTTAATTCTTTTAAGATGCGCTCGCCACAAGCAGACAATACAACAGAACAAAACTCGGTTGCACCAAACGAAAACATCGCGCTCCAAATCCTTGGTGCGCGATCACTCATTCCCATTTTGAGATCTGCTTTTGGCGATCAGGTGCGGGGACTTGCAGCTGCCGAGAGGGAGCCTTACTTTCTCAATCATCCAACGGCACTGTTCAATCCGACACAGCTCAAAGCTTTGTGCGATCGCGATATCGAGAACACTGCAGATGAGGGCAGTGACGTATGCTGGAAGCCAAGATTAACTGAAGAATATCTTAGCGCTCTGACTGACTTTGCCAGCGATGCATGCCCACATTTGGTATCAAAAGAGAGCAAACATCCGACAAAAATGCAAAACAAGCTCATCAGAACAAATGATTTTAGAGAACAAAACATCAAAACTTTTGCAACTCAAAGTCTTCGCATTCCAATTGATAAAGTAACAGATGAATGGGTCTCGATGATTGTCGGCGAATCCAAACGCAATGTTGGCGACGAAGACGGAACAAAGGACAATACCGAAGACAATCGTCTGCGGATGGAAGACCTGTATAGCATGGCGTGTCAGGCGATGTTGCTCTCTCAGGAGTTTTACACTCGATAATCGTCGAGACTCTTTTTAAGCTCTTCCGGTGACCATTGCTCGAAATCGATGGTCTGGTCATCTCGTCTGAAGAACATAATTACGTCTTTCGAGCCCACACTTTCGGCGGTTTTCCCAAGTGACACACTCTTCCAAAGCTCAGTAATCGACCAATCACCGCTCGATTCCACGTAGGCTGCCTGCTGGTGCTCGAGCAAAGACAACAAGGCAAATCCTTTGTCGCGCGGAAGAGCATTGAGATCTGCCCTCCATGCCACGGAGTTCAACCTCCATCGGGCAAGTCCACAACGCATGAGGCACTCGAGCTGCGCAACGGTTTGATGAGCGCGTTTGGGAATCAGAGAGTCGACAAACTGAAGAGCTGATTTTTCAGGGTCGTCGTTGATTATTTTTGAGTTCTCAATGAAATCTAAAGCCAATCGAGCCAAATCGCGCACACCAACCCACAACGCAGCCTGCGGAAACAAATTTTCCAACCAGAACAAAACAAGATGATACTGCGAATGCTGATGATGATAGGAGAGCTTTTGAAGATGATCATGTGGAACAACATGAATCAAATCATCTGCCCAATGCGCATTTCTCCTATCGCGCTCACCGAATGCGTCGAGTATTTTGCTCTCAAAGGCCAGATGAGAATGACTCTGATGAAGGGATATCGACTGACTCATATCAGAGCTCTCCCAACCGTCTGAGTGTGCTTTGACCGTTTATAATTTCACCAGCCAGATCGTTCACAGAAACAAGCGGTTCAAACCATTTGAGGAAAATAGACTTGTGCTCACCTGCGGGCAACGCATGAAGAACATCTTCCAAGAGCCCCCAATGAGTCACCGAAAGTCGACCACATTCAGCATCAATTGGACCATGATTTGAAAGAGCCAGAGAACCAATCCGCACACTGATGACTCGCTCAAGTGGAAATTTACTGAGCTCCATTTCGAATTCTAAATCCTGATGAGCAAGGCTAACGAAATAGGCTGGTATGTCGAAAAGAATTTGCGCATCGGTTGCGTCTGTGAGCCGCTGCCAGAATTCAGTCTCACTCATCGAATCGAACGAATAACGAAACATCGACGAGACGTTTGTTAATGCTACATCGCACCCTAACTCGGACCTCAGATTCTTTACGCGGGCAGCAATAAGATCGATCATCTCTTTGGTTCGCGGCACCGGCAGAGGAACCTGAAGTCGATGACCATGTTTTGAATTAAAGCCCACGGCAAAGGCGAGCCATCTGGGCGAGACCTCGGTGACACACTTCTTTAATGCCGAAATCCGTTCATCGCTGGGGCTGGTTTCTGCTGCAATATTGAAGAGTCGGGACAGCAAACAAACATCCGTTTTTTGCGCCATCAGCTTAGCCCACGAACGATCCACGGACCCTTGAGACTGACACAGCAGACGGTCCAGACACACTTCAAACGATGGAAGCTGAGAGCTCTTCGAGAAAGTCTCGTAAAGATGAGGGAGAAGCGGAAGTCCCCATTTGAAAGAAGCAGCTTCAAAGGGAGTCCCGCTCAGAGTCCAATCCAATCGCGCTGCAGCGCCAAAATCGCTCATGACTCTCCCTCCGTGGAGAATGTCACCAGATTCTAAATACGTTACACGAGTCGAAACACCTTCCGTTTTCCGACCTTGATAATTTGCCCAACAAGAGGCGCATCAGCGAGCGAAAGTGCCAATTCCTCGCCGCCTTCAATCCGTTTCACGCCTTTTTGTTCAAATAACCTGCGAAGTTCACTTTTACTTGCAAATTCACCTGAAGCCGCAAGAGCCTCAAAAACACTTCCCGCGCCCGATATGTTCAAGGGCTGCGAAGCCTCGGCGTCGATCACCTTTTTCGAAAAGAATCTCTCGAACTCCTGACGTTCATTTACACCAGCCTCAAGCCCGTCACCCAGCGCAACAACCAGCGTAGCAAGCTGCTTTTTAGCCTCGAATGGGTTTTGTGCGCAGAACGCGGTGAGCTGCTCGATTTCGGAGGTTCGGACGTCGGAAAAAGCCTTAAAATATTGCATCAAAAGAGAATCCGGAATGGACATGACCTTGCCGAATTTTTCCTTCGGCTCCTCACCCAAGGCGATGTAATTGCCGAAACTCTTACTCATTTTACGACCGTCGCCCGCAGTTCCCTCGAGAATACCGGTCATGAGAACGACTTCTTCTTTTTGCCCGCGCTGACGCATCAGGCTTCTGCACTGCTGAAAATTCAAAAGCTGATCGACTCCACCAAGCTCGATGTCGCTATTCAGATGGACCGAATCGATGCCCATAAGAATGCCGTAACAAACTTCGGCAAGCGAAACGCCCTGACTTTGTTTCATCCGATTGCGGAAATCATCGCGCTGTGTTGCTTCAGACAAACTGACACACTGAAGATATTCAAACAGGTCTTTTGGTGTCAGCGGATCAATCCAATCAGCATTGTTGTGAAACGTAAAACGACCAACATCTACAAAACGACTAACCTGACCGCGGTAGGTTTTAAGATTTTCGTCGATTTGAGCCAAAGTCAGCGGCACACGCGAGGATTCACGCCACGACGGATCACCAATCCGCGCAGTAAATCCACCTACAATAAAGTCGATGCGGTGCCCCGCCTTAGCAAACTGATTGAGCAAAAGCATTGGCACCAAATGCCCCATGTGCACCTGCGAGCCCGTTGGGTCGATTCCAAATTTTACACGCAGCGGCCGGCCTTCGCGCAGACGGCTTACAAGTTCTGCCCGCGTCAGAATTTCCTGACACTTAGGTTCAAGAAATTCGAGCAGTTCATCTGCCGAAATCCCATCCCAAGATTCTCGATGACGCTTAAAGAGCATCTCATCAAAACGAAGGGTCATGTGTTTCACCACCACGGAATTTAGAACGAAGATTTCGCCGGAGGACTGGTGCTCTCAGCCGGAATCGAACCGGCACGGCCTTGCGGCCAACGGATTTTAAGTCCGTTGCGTCTACCAATTTCGCCATGAGAGCCAAGGCATATAGGACCCTGAAAGCTATAACCTAACCGCGCCTCCCTCTCAAGCTGCGCGCAGGTCAAACCTGTTGGAGATTTCGACAGAAATCGCGTATGTCGTTGCTGCAACAATCGACATCTACCCGATTCTGAGGAGTTACGCATGAGCACAAACCCCGAAACACTCACGCCCCAACAGGTGGCTGAACAGATTCGTAAGACATATAACCCTGCGTTACTTGCGGGAAAGGTTGCTTTGGTGACCGGCGGCTCACGAGGCATCGGACGGTCGGTGGCAATTGCTTTGGGTGCCTGTGGCGCACGCGTGATTGTTAATTACGCGGGCAATGCAACCGCGGCGCAAGAAACTGTCGCAGCCATTGAGGCTGTGGGTGGTCAGGCTCGTGCTGTTCAATTTGATGTTTCAAACAGCACTCAAGCCTCGGAAGCCATCAAAGCTCTTGAGAAGGAATTCGGCGGCTTTGATATTTTGATCAACAACGCAGGTGTCTCGAAAGACAACCTCTTCATCAAAATGAAGGATGAAGAGTGGGACGCAAACATCAACACGAACCTTAAAGGTTCTTTCATTTGCGCGCGCGCCGTCACCATGGGCATGATGCGCAAACGGGCGGGGAAAATCATCAATATCTCATCGGTGATTGGACTGATGGGAAACGTCGGACAAGCGGCCTACTCGGCAAGTAAAGCCGGATTGCTCGGCTTAACCAAGAGCCTCGCCCGTGAACTCGCTTCCCGAAACATTCAAGTCAACACCATTTGCCCTGGCTATATTACAACCGACATGACCAGTGCTCACGGGGATAAGCTGATTGAAAATGTGATTAAACAGATCCCAATGGAAAGACTCGGCGACCCCATCGAAATCGCCCGCATGGCCGTTTTTCTTTCGAGCGAAGCCTCAAACTACGTCACCGGTCAGACAATTGCCGTCGACGGCGGAATGACCATGATGTGACGCTCGAGAGCGCGACACCGAGAACCGGGATAAGCAGAATCACTGCCGGCAAGACGCTTCGTTGGGGGCGTAAAATCTGAAATTGCGGTGGTCTGCCCTCGGCCCCGCGTGCTGCGACTCCCACGAGACTTCCGCAAGGAGCAAAGGTTTTAAGTTCACCGTCGCCTGCCGGAGGATACAGACTCAAGACTCCGGCAATGTCGTCCAGCCCCAACTCAATCACGGAACGCGGTTGCCAATAGCCCATAATTGCAGATGGATCGGAATGGTTGTGTCCGAGCCCCAAACAATGTCCAAATTCATGAACCATGACAAAAATAAAAGAGGGAATGGAATCGATATCGGTTCCGACCTGAATATCGCAGTCACGAAGGAGTTTGAGATTATTTTCGTCGACGACAGGAAAAGCCAATCCGCTCGCGACAGTGGTTATCTTGGCGACCCCGACCGAGAACAAACCATCATTAGGATCAATGACCCCTTTCCGTTCGTCGGCCACCCTTAAACGGAGCGACAATCCATCAATCGAATTCCAATAATTCATCGACCTTTGAACAAGCAGCGCGAAGGTCTCATCATCGGAATATTCAGAATAGAAACCGTCTTCAAATAAGTCCTTATCACTGAACACAGGAGCCTGTGACGTCAGATGAAATTCCTGTGTTAATCCGTCCTGAGGGACAATTTTGGGTTTCTGGGGCGCAAGATAAACGTAACCAAATGCCGATTGAAAGCTCAGAGAAATAAAAAAAACAGACGCTATCATCCATTTAAGGAACGACACACATCACCCCGAGCCACATAAAAACCACGATTTCAGAATTGATAACTCAACGAAGACCGTACCAGATTTTTAAGACCACGGCGTGCCAAAACCCTTCCGGTTGACGTTTCCGCCCAATGTGCCTCACCGCTCAGTTGGGCACTGCCAAAAGGCTTGAACTGAACTTTAATGAACGACCACGACTCTCGACCATCGGGCGAAATAAGAGAGCCCGCAGAAGGTTCAAGTCGGCCGTCAAAATAAGGTTTTTGAATACGCAATCCCACAAGAACGGACTCTGACTTGAAGCGCTCGTTTGAATTGGCAAACCAGTGCTCACCCCACAATTCAAAAGTCGTCAGCAAATTTTTAAAAAAAGTTACATCCGTTGTGCCATGAAAAACGGCCTGATCCGCAAGTGACGCTTTAGTCGAGGGCACATCGGGAAGCGCTCGGTTCGTATGCAGAGCAAGCTCTCCTCGATAGACAAAATCACCGGCAGACTGTGTCGCTGTCAGTCCCAAAGTAAAGACACGAGGCTCATTTAAACGCAGCGTCACTGCAGAACCACCGCCTAAAGTTTGAGTGGTGTTGCCGCTGGTTGGTGGCAAACCCGCTGCCGGAGGTACCCCAACGAATTTGAATACGGGCTGAGGAATGCGCTCGAAATGAGAGAGCAAATAGCCGTTAATATCCCAGCCATTCTTTAAAAGCCCTCCGGCTTTGAACGCAACTTCCAAGTCACGAATCCAGTGACGCTCGTCCAGAGATTCAAGAGGAATATTCTCTATGTCGTCGCCCACGGGTGAACGCACGGGCTTGAACGTCAGGATGGTTTGAAAAATAGTATTCTCGCCCAAGTACTGAAGATTCAGCGCAGGAACCGGTAACTTCATCTGCTCGTCGTCAGAGAAAAGAGGTTCGGTAAGATCTCTGGGATTGACAAAATCAACACCATCAAAAAATGCAGAATCACCCCACGTGACCTTTTGCAAACCAAGAGCGACACTCGCACGGTTTCCCTGCCATTGCAGGTAGGCTTTATGAAACCTGAATTCATATTTTTCATTTGTCGACACAAAAACGGCTTGTTTATCGGAACGGAATTTTGCATCCATGACCAAAGAATATTCGTCGCGATCAAAAAGTGTTGTTTGCCATTGAGCAGAGGCTCCGGCTCTCAGATTCCACAAAACTCTGTCGGTAGGTGACCCAACTGTCACAACTTCAGGCGTTATAGTCCAAGACTTCAAATCTGCCTCTGCGAAAGTCGGAACGATCAAAAGAAACAGCCCCACCAATCTGGCAAGAACGGTCCATATGCGAGAGTTGGATGCATAGAGCAGAACAAGCGACATTGGACTTCCGAACCTGAGGAATGAAAGCGTCAATTCAACGCATTGTGATTAAAAATGGCATCAGACGAGTTCTTAGGTTGCAGCTTTAGGATACGAATGACTGATGAGTCTTCTGCATTTTTCGCATCCTGAATCAAAATCTCGGTGGGACGCACAGCCCCTGCAATCTGTTTATACTCCCGAAACTGGGACCTCTTCAAAATCATTCCACCCAAGCTCAGATACTCTGCCCTCAGTGGACGAAATGAATTCTTCTCTAACCAGACACGCATCTTCTCGTAGGTCAGGCCTTTTTTTCGGGCTGTTAGACACAGTGTCCACGACTTTGCATCCTCTGCTTCCTGCTTGGCAGAATAATCGCCCCACCAACGCATTCGAC
>CAYWSV010000082.1:0-13799 GCA_964460155.1 uncultured Oligoflexia bacterium
CTGAACCAATTTCCACATCATTTCCGAGACGGCACGTGGACGATAGCAATCAAAAACATAAAGTCGGAGATCCGGACGCAACTCACGCAGACGCTTCTCTGCCCTATTTAATGCTGCAGCTGCGTTGGGATGCAGAAAACATCTCGCCTTGCCGTAGAGAGGTTGAGTGATGCGGTAAGTTCCATCACCACGCGGAAAAATCTTGTTCGTGACATACCTAATGTCGAACTTAATCATCCCGCCTGTAGGAATTTCCTGAAGCCAAGGCTTGTAAGAATCCGCAGGAATGGTGAGCTCGCTTGCCGCAACAAAACGTTCTTGGCTTTCGCACTTTGAATTGGTCGATTTCGAAACAACATATTTTGAAGAGATAAACTCATAAACACAGACCGACTCACCCGAGAGCAGTGAACCCGTGACATAAGTCCTCACGCCTCCAGCAGCTTGCATACTCTCGGAGTCCGTGGTCAGTCTCTTCTTCTGACAGGATGTGATGAGAGTCATGGACAGCATGAAACCAATAAAATTTATCCACGCTTTCACAATTCCCCCAAAATCTCGGTTCCTGTGAAATGAAGATAAACATTCAAAAACGGGAAGACAACGGTTGCCCGTTGTCTTCTCCAACTGGGGGATTAGCGGTCGCGGATAACCAACTTTACGCTTGCGCCACAGTCAGCAATTTCATCCGTCTTGATTGAGTTCACAAAACCATGAACGCGATACTCACCACGTCCAAGTGCACTCACGGGAACAGACAGCTTACCCGACGCTGTCGGCAATTGATTCGAATCCCAAACAATTGAATCATCTGAAATGCGGACAATACGCACGCGGTCACCTTCAGACAATTTAAAGAAATTGTAGGGAATGGAGACGTCGCCGCCTCGAGCCAACGTGTAGGTTGCCTTGGGAAGCTTAACCGAACATGCGTCTCTGGAGAAGTTGAGCGCTTCGGAGTCTACCTCTCCTGCAGCATCGTCTGCGATTGTGGCTTGCGAGATTTCTCCCACATTCATATTCTCGTGTGCGGTTCCACACGCGGTCAGAGCACTCACAACCAGAGCTAAAGCTGCAACGTTAAAAACTTTCATTACGGAACTCCTTTAGTTTGGATGGCCTCATTGCCTCCATAACATTCATATCGGAGTTTTTTTTGTGCACATTAGAAGTTTTTATAAAAATAAATGATTACGCATAGTTGTTAAATTTTTTGAAATTTTTAGAGGATAAAAACTGCACAAATCCATATGCACTCCTCGAGAGCGCTTGAGAGTTGAACAAAGAGCAGATACTAATTGAACATAAATCTTTGAATGACGGGCGAAATGACGAACAAAAAACTCTTTGTAGATCTGTTTGCTGGTTGTGGTGGCTTGTCTTTGGGCCTAGAAAAGGCAGGCTTTCACCCCGTTTTTGTGAATGAATTAAACAAAGACGCCATGGCCAGCTATCTGAAGAACCGAGAGCACATCGAACCACGTCTCTTCAACCCCGATTTTCATGAGAACGACATCAAAAAGATTATAACCACTGAAGGTTATATTCAGAAATTAAGCACATCATTCAAACGCGAATTTAATCTCTCTATTGAGCACGGCGAACTTGATTTGGTTACCGGAGGCCCACCCTGTCAGGGATTTTCAGGCATAGGCCACCGACGCTCCTATTCAGTCGACAAAGAACAACTCCCTTCCAACCATCTCTTTCAAGATATGGCGTGGGTTGTGAACAAACTCAAACCTAAGATTTTCATGTTTGAGAACGTCAAGGGATTATTGTCCGCAAAATGGAATCCAAACGGCGAGAAGGGCGAGATCTTCGAAGACGTCTTGGCCGCATTCCGCTCTATTAAGGGTTACCGTGTCGAACACGCTTTGGTTCTTGCGAAAGATTATGGAGCTCCACAAAATCGGCCACGCGTGCTCATTGTGGGTGTGCGCGATGATATTGATCTAAAACAGTGGACTGGTGTGAACAGCGGTGTGGCGAACGGTTTTCTCCCTGCTCCAACATTTGATGCGCCCGATCTCATCGACCTACTGGGTGATCTGGTTGATCCGCACTTCGAGTATGGGGGTGTAAATTCAAAATACATCAACCCTGCAAGCACGCCGATTCAAAGAGTCTTAAGAACAGGCATCGACGGACAAGTCTCATCAAAAGGAACCGAGCTGACTGAACAGGAATACTCGAATCATTCTGACAAAGTGATCGAGAAATTCGCATATATGCTGAATAATAACGGCCAAATTCCATCCCACCTGCAGACAAAAAAATTCTCGCAACGCGTTCTGCCGGCGCGCTGGGGCAAAGTGGGTCCCACAATCACGGCCACATCACTGCCCGATGACTACGTTCATTTCTCTCAACCACGCGTTTTAACCGTCAGAGAGTGGGCTCGATTGCAAGGCTTTCCTGACTGGTATCAATTCGCAGGCAGCCGGACCACCGGTGGATTAAGACGGGCAGGAAATCCGAAAGAAGGTAACTTTGACCGTGAACTTCCCAAATACACACAGATTGGAAATGCCGTGCCTGTGTTTCTTGCAGAGAAGGTTGGCTTGCACTTTCAAAAGGTGCTTTAGTTGCTCTCGAAATCAGATTTCGACATCACCAAGGCAATACAGCTCTTCAATTCGTTCTCGATTGAAGCGACGTATCTAGTCCCAACATCTGTGGGACTTGAAAAATCAATCATGGATGCCACCGCGTCAGTTCGTGCATATCTCAAAGCAAAATCGATCCACAATTACGAAGGACAACTGCAAGGCCCCGAGGGTAAAAAAACCGTTCCTGCATTCATCGTCACCGAGTCGACTCTCATTCCCACAACAGTGTCGCTGTACCGGCCCCGAGCGAAGGGAAAAGAAGGAGATCCACGCATCTGGATTTCAAAACTTTCAACCTATGCTGCTCCAAACAATCTGATTGGTCTTTTCGCATCTGATGGCAAGCTTTACATCGTGAATTTGAGTCACCTCAACACTCGCAACTCAGTTCAAGATCCTTCTTCACCCTTGGGCCATGTACTCAGAAAATTATCTCAAGCACGCACCTCAACTGCCGAAGAACTTCTTCAAAAATTGATAGAGATCGCAGCACGTGGCCTCATTCCCACCATGACCAGCGGTGACACAGGAATTGGTGCGACACTCGAGAAGTGCCTAGGGATTGAAACAAATTCAAGCCGAAATCCGGATTACAAAGGCATTGAGATCAAGGCCAAGCGTCTCCGAAATCTTCGTGCAACAACAAGAAATACCTTGTTTGCTCAAGTTCCAAATTGGGAATTAAGCCGCCTTAAAAGTTCCGCGCAGATTCTTGATGCCTATGGATACTTCAGAGGGCCCATTAAAAAATTATACTGTACCGTGAGGGCCTCAGTCCCCAACACCCAAGGACTCATGCTGCGCGTCGACGAAGCGCACGACCTTCTTCACGAGGTCTATCTTGACGGCCAGCACGGCGAGAACGTCGTGAGTTGGTCATTCGATGTTCTGAGAAACCGACTTCTAACAAAACACAATGAAACGTTTTGGGTCGGCGCAGAATCTTCAGACATAAACGGTATTGAACACTTTCAATATAAAAGGGTTCTTCATACGCGTTTACCCTTCGCATCCAATTTTCTCGCGCTTTGTGAACAGGGCATAGTGACGGTCGATCATCTTATCAAACGCGACGAAGAAGGACGTGTCGTTGAAAAGGGCCCCTTATTCAAAATCAGTGAAAATCATCTAGATTTGTTGTTTCCACCACCAGCTGTCTACGATTTGTAAGGTTGCGTTCGAAACCCTCAAGAGCTGAAAGTCGAGCTCTGAAAGTTATTCAAATTAAGCCGTCCTCTCGAGCGACACCGGAAAAGAAACAGCGGAACTGATTGTTCTCACAATCTGCTTTTCATTCTCAGACATCCTGTCCTCAGATGAAGCGCACTTGGATAATGCGGCCACAAATCTCTTTCGAAGAGATGAAGAGCCAGACCGAATGAAACCAACAGCTCGAATAATTTGAGTCACCTGAATGCTGGATGCAGCTGGAAGGGCACGATCTGAAAATCCCATCTCGTTCAACGCACGCGAGAAAGACCGCTGCAAATCACTGGATGAAGACGCTGCCGACAAATGCGCAAGATAACCCAAAAGCTGAGTGATGTCGTTCGTTGGTTCAGCGCGCGCCACTGAGTCTGTCGAGCCAAGTTTTTGCATTTCTTCACTTCTGAGTATTCGAGAGCAAAGCAGTATTAAAAAACAAATCTCACGCAGAGAAACAGTCTCGTCCATCCTAAATATAGAGAATGCATTGCGCACAATAGAATGCACCTGATTTTTCGGCAATGAACGAATCATTTCGCAGGCAAGTTCCATTAAAATTAAAGTCTCATGGAAACTCAGATGACGAATTGCAGGAACATACCTAGACCACAACGAATCTATTAACCCCTGCTCAAGTATCCCATCATCTCTCAGACGCTTCATCACAACCTGAACATCACCCGAGCTTTGGGACACGATGATTGAATAGCAGATAGCTTTTGCCTTTAGAGGACTGTCACAGTCTGCCCTAAGTGCGGCAGGCAACTGACACACGAGACCAACAGCAGACTGCAATGCCTCCTCCGGCATGGCATATTTTCTTTTTGCAGGCATGCGAAGCTTGTCGGAGTGTGCGACTGAAGTGTCACTCGGCCAATTTAAATTCTTACTCTCTGAAGGCATCGATGAATGCTGAGCGTCAATACCAATACCAACTACAGCTTGGTCCACATCGACTGGCCCGATGAATGTTCTCTTCTCAGGAGAAGTGTAATTTGGTTTTCCGAGAGCACGAATTCTCTGCTCAATTGGTGGATGACTTGCAAAGAGCTCTGCCCAGGAGCTCAAACCTGACGCGAAAAACATGTGCGAAAAATCAATCTTTCTCTCGAGCCCAGAAACCCGCCGATACACATTCGCATCAATTTTCTCCAGTGCACCCCTTAGACCACTTGGGTTACGAGTAAACTGAACGGCCGATGCGTCCGCTAACCATTCACGTTGGCGAGAGAAAAGCGCCTTAAAGAGGGAAGATGCAATCACTCCGACGGATCCGAATATATTTAGAACAAATCCAAGTACGAAAAAAAGTCCAATTCCACTATTTCCTCCCGAAGTTCCGCCAAACCCTTGTTGTATGGAGGAACCAATTGCGGAAATCACATTATAGCCAGAGAGCAAACCCATAAGATCTGTTTTGACGAACACGTCGCCATTTAAAACATGGCTGAATTCATGTGCGACCACGCCCTGTAATTCTGCTCGGGTGAGGCACTTAAGGGCACCTTCGGTCACTACGATACAAGATGAATGCGATGTGTAGCCCATTGCGAAAGCATTGATAGAAAGATCGCCGGGAAGAACGTAGAGCTCGGGAACCCGAATGCCACTCGCGATCGACATTTCTTGCGAAACATTGTGGAAACGCTTCTCATAGAAATCTGTGCTTTGAGGAGACACTCTGCGTGCACCCCGGTTAATGAGATATTCACCCACACCTTTTTTTTTAAGCGAAGAGCGTGCCACCCATGCCTCGAGCACTAACCAAACAAACAAAAGTAGGGTGAACGAATGCTGAAACTTTTTCATAGACTCGAGGGTTATAAAACTCGCCCTGTTAGATGAAAAAATTAAATCACTGACTGCACGAACTGTTGGATTATCAACTTGGAGGTGCGACAGCGAGGCTTCGACCAGTGATTCTGGATGAAGCAAGAGCCAGCCAACATATGTCGCAATCAAACCCGACAGATACGAAAACCCCAGAGTGAAAAAGACGAAAATGATGAGGATCCATCTGCTCTTCCTCTTCGCTTCCTCCTGAGCATCAAAAAAATTTGTGCTTATTGACATACCGTATTTAAACCCCATCACCTTATCTGTTTATAAATTAAGGAAAACCATTGGGCACCCGATAGGAAAATATTGCGCAGTGTGTCCCCATATAAGCCAATAGGATCGGTGTTATGCTGTGGTATCGTGTTCTTAGGTGAAACGTTAACTAAACTTTTAAACACCGACTTCGTCGGCGGGCTCGCCGACGTCTCATAGGGGAATCGTTCATGACCAGAATCGGGCTCACAATTACCGCATTGCTGATAGTTGCGTGTTCTGCGGAACCTCCACGCACTGGTACCGGTTCAAAGAAGGGCACCGAGAGCAGCACAGCCTCGAATGTGGAATCTAAAGATGATGAATCTAGCCCTAAAGGCTCAGTTTCTCGTCTTCTCGAGCTTAAGGCACAGAACGACGCCCTCTGTCTGCGTGTTCAAAAACAGCGCGTTGACTGTCCCTTTGCGTCGGCAAGTTTGAAGACGGAAGATGACCAGTCGGTTTTGGGTTGCGTCTCAGGCGTTGAAAAGAATGCAAAAGTTGAAACGAATTTTGAAATAGACATTCAAATTCCTGCTGGAACAAAGGCGCAACTCACTGCACAAAATGGGAAATGGCAAACACAGCTCGTAGGGTCTGGAAACCGGCAAAAGCTTGTTTGGGGGCCAAGAACTAAAGGCCCTTGTGATGCAATCGCGCCGCGCGAAACAAGTTTAGTAAAATCGCCTCGAGTTCTTGACCTCACAGACGTTATGCTGATCGTCAATCCTGACAAATGTAATGACAAGACAAAAATAAAAACAGACGACGTTTCAGAATTTAAAGTCACACTGAATGGAACTGACCTCTTTACAAAAAAAGACCTGTCAGATTCAAGCACAGGAATGCAGGTTGCGCTCACTCAGCTGATTAGTTTTCAACAAAACCCGAAGTGCAATGTACCCAAGAGCGAACTTCAAAAACTCATGGACGAAGCAAAATCAAAAGCATTGAAACCAGACGCCTCTGCTGTGCCAGCGGACCTAGAAGCACAAATCTCGCGTGAAACTAATCGCAATGACATCATGATGAAACAGCTTTCAAGTGCCGAAAATCGCGGTTGTTGGGGCTATGCTAAAATTAAAAAGCTGCAAGTAAAAATAGAGGGAGCAGCGCTGAAGAATGTCAATCTTGGTGAAAAAGGCTCGGCCGGAAAAGACAAAGGTAATGCCAAAGAATATACATTCACCTTTGGTAACAATCTGGCCCACAGCGTACCAGACGAGTCTCAAGTGGCTTTATTCCGCTCTGGTGGTGGATTTCAAACTGCAGATTTCGCTGACCGGGAAATTCAGGAACTGAGTGGCCTTCAAATTAAGAAAGGCGGAACTTCTTTCCAGAATGAACCATTCAGCAAACCGAGGGGGTGCTGGCAATTGGTTGGATGTGGCACAGACAGCGGATTTAGAGTCCAAGAAACCAACATTCGCTCGTTATCCAAAATCTCTATTCTCGCCAACGACCAACTCGTGTTCGAGAAGACAGGCATATCTTTTACGTTTCAGGGCGATAACCGCGTCTGGCCCGGCAAAGGCGAATTTGTCTCGATTCACAATAGCCCAGAATTCATGAAGCTGATGGCCCGAAAAGACTGCCCGGCGGATTTATAATTGGAATGAGTGAAAACTCAATTTGAAACAAACGACTCAGGGAAATACAAACCCCTGCCTTCCCTCGTTGACATAAAGTTCTGCACTGCATTCACTTGCCTGAATCGTTGAGAGATGAAACAAGGCGGCCTTTTTGGAGCAACGGATAAGTGGCACTGTGCCCGGAATCTGCTTTGTGAATATGAAACCAAGCGCACCTTCGTTGTTTCCCGCACCTTCGCAATTGGCTGCGAGGGATAAAAAATGGGCCCCACGTGTTGAATTAAGACAACGATAAAGTGGGGCTGTGTCGGGAAGGCTCGCTTCACTTAATTGGAAAGAAGGTCCCTCAAGAGTATAGCCGGCCAATATAGCCTCGTTGGTGGTGGCCCCGTGAAGAAAGTCATCGCCCTTGTTCGAACGGTAAATGCGCTTAAGCGCCGGTGTTGTCTTGGCGACCGTGCCACCATTCGCGACTGGCATTTCTAAAGGCTTAAGTGGATTCTGAATAACTTCTTCTTGAGGAGCCTTCGGCATCACTGCAGAAGCACCCATTTGTGGAATTTTATCAGCATCTGTGAGCTGCACGTCAACGCGATAAAGATTCCTTTCCATAACGTTCGCGCTTGTGAATGAGCTCATATGAAGAAAAAATGAATCATCAGTGAATTCAAAATTCCTACCCGAGGAATCGGGATCGATTTGGCTCGTCGCATAATTTGCGGCAACGAATCCATTCGCTCGTTCATTCCCCGGAATCTTGACGAGATCTTGATTCTCAACGTCGCGCAGCGGACCAAAAACTGGCTTTGCCAGTGAATCAAAGGTTGTGTAACGCGTTTTTTGAAGTGCATAATCCCAATAGGTGAGCAGATATTTACAGAGAGACTTGTTAAAAGTGACAGTTGGCAAATCCCAAGTGGATGTATTTGGCAGAACGTTGCCCGCAAAGCCATTAACCTGAGGTGCACCTGTCGGGCTGACCTGTTCCCAAGCATCGGCAGTCAGCTCTTTGCTGCGCATAAGAATCAGGCCATTCTTGGTAATTTCTCCATTATCCATGTTCCGATCAACATGTTTTGCAAACGCGTAATAATATCCATCTTCAAAAATAATATTTCCGGGGTGAAAAAATCCAAAATTTTGCATGCTCTTGGCCCACAGAGCAGGAAAATTATCAGAGACTGCGGCTGGCCGCTGAAGCGTTGCAAGACGAATCCAACTGCGCCCAGAATCTGAGGACTGAAAACTCGAAATAGCGTTCGACCAACTCCACATCTGATTGTTTCCAACAGAGCATTTCTTGGCTGGATCGTTCTCAAAATTCAGACACTGATACCATTCAGAATGAGCAAGTGCGAGTATTTTATCGTCCGAGACAGCATAGGGAGAAGCAATCCAATTTTTATAATTGTAGTTTGGAAATGTTTTTTCAGAGGGTGACGTATACGTCGTAGATGGCAATGGCTTAAGAGTGTCAAAGCTACTGCCACAAATCATACTGAGTTCATAATGCGGTATGAACAAGCATGTTTCACGCGAAGTTTTGAAACCACGAATTGCGAAGTCGGGAATGACTGAAGGGCTCGTTTTCGATTGCACGTTCCAAATCTGAGATGGCTGGCTCCTAATCGCAAGTCTAGTTTTTTCTTCGGTGCGGGTAGGAGTGCATTGTGCCTTCTTTGGTACAGCGCTTCCAAGACCAACTTCCTCACGCTTCTCTGCAGAGCTCGTCTGGGCTGTCTTTGATGTTTTGGTCGACATCACGCTACAGGCAGGCAGAAATAGCACTGCTAAAAGAAAAAAATTTCGCATACTTACCCCGCCATCGAACACTTTGGGCGATATCGGCAGACACTCGCCTATTCTTTAATTATGACGGAGGCGGTGCCTTGAAAAATAAGCATAATAAACAATATTAACTGTGATTTTATTCTTATACTATGCCTTCTTTACAAACTCTGATTTGAGCTTCATTGCGCCAATTCCCTCTATTTTGCAGTCAATGTTGTGGTCACCATCAACCAATCGAATGCCTCGAACTTTGGTGCCGACCTTGATGACCAGTGACGACCCCTTCACCTTGAGGTCTTTGATCAAGGTCACCGTGTCTCCATCAACCAAAATCGTTCCATAAGCATCACGAAACACGTTTTCTTCGCCCGGCGAGCTTTCAATGGCTGTCGGGGACCACTCATGCGCACACTCCGGACACACAAGAAGCTCACCGTCCTCATACGTATAACTTGAATTGCATTTCGGACACTTAGGTAAGCTCATGAAGGACCCCTATAATCTGCTTGTGATGTATCGATTAGCCAGTGAAAACCCAAAATCCAGAACATTGAATCGCGACATGGTCAATATCCGAGCCTAAGAGGTGGGAGTGAATGAATTGACGGAAAAATGGATTACGGTTTTCACTCAATCAAGATGTTTGCTAGTCTCAATCGAAAGAAAACAACCATCCAAAGAACTGGAGACTAACATGAGCATTACCAACCACGCACTTGTCTTACTTCTCGTTGGCTCAGTGGGTTGTGTACAGAGAACTTATAATACAATCGACAGCAAAGAAAAGAAACCTAAGACGGAAACGGCGACTGTTGTTGTGGAAAGCACTTCAGTTCGGCAACTGACTCGAGTTATTGGAATTGAGAAGGAAGAAGCCAGCTGCCTAGGCGGCAATCCCAAGCACACGCTGAGCGTAAAGAGCACGGAAAAAATCGAGCTGACGGTGCCAGTCACCGTAACCAAGATCGGTTTGTGCGGCCAAGCGACACCCACAGGAATGGATTACAAGCACATTCCTGTAGTTCTTAAGGATGGGCAGAAAGTTATTATCAAAAATGACGTCCCGACGTTACCAATCGCCGCAGGCATGGCACGCGTACGTATTGAAAGCACCTCTGTTCGCCAACTGGTCCGTGTCATTGGAATTGAAAATGATGAGGCATCTTGCGTTGGTGGCAACCCTAAATTTGTCTTCAACGAGCTCAGCACAAGGCCAATTGAAATCGACCTCCCGTTGACTGTTAAGAAAATTGGACTCTGTGGACAGGGAACACCCACTGGCATGGATTACAAACACATTCCAGTTACCCTCAAAGAGGGTGAGTCAATTGTCATTGAGAATGATGCAGTTAAAAAATAAGGCATCAAAGCTAATTATTCGATTGACTTAGCTCTCATTGTTCCAGCAACTGCAGTGATATAGCGCTCGAGTTCGCTTCTGAAATCGCGGCGAAAAAACCTCAATTCCGGATGCAACAGTACTTTTCGCACAGTCTCATTAGGGAAAGCAAAAGGGTATAGACCCACCATGAATGTGACTGTGTCTTGAAGGAGCATTGCAAAATTTTTAGCAGAAAGCTCAGGACAAAAAAGTTCAAATTGGGCAGCGACCTCAGAGAAGAAATTAAGCGAATTAATTTTGAATTCTCTGACTCTTTCGCCACTCACATTGAGTTCCAACACACCCGGGAGCGCAGCTGTCAAACCGCAGAGCAATTCTTTTCCCGAGATCGTCGAAGCCATGAGTGAAATTAATTCATCCAAATTTTTGGCCTTTTCGGGTTTTCTTGCCCACTTTCTTTGAATCTCTGCGTACCAGTCTTGCCACTCCATCCACAGCAATTCGAGAAGGAGTGCTTCACGCGTCTCGAAATATCTGTAGACGTTTGATTTAGCCATCCCTGCATTGCGGGCAAGATCATTCAAGCTGAGCTGATTTAACTCGACGCCTTGCTCTAACAGCGCTCTGGCTGTTGCCAAGAGGTGATGACTTCTGAGCTCTTTTTCCTCTGGTTTTCTGGCTCTCAAAAAACGCTTGGTCATAGACTCAATTCCCAGATATCCAACGAACGCTAGACACGCGCGATAAAACAGCAACCATTCATCGCTATCTCAGTTTCCAATTCTCGCCAAGCTTTCCGCACCTAACCTCAATTTGACAGATCTCAAATTGACAAGAGACCACTGGTCTCTTAGTTTGAATCAGAAACAACTGAATACTCATCGGAGAAGCAATGTCTGGTGTCTTGATGTGTCCCGAAAATCTTTTGAACCAAGATCTCTCTGGCAGAACGTATATTGTCACCGGTGGAAACTCAGGAATTGGGTTGGTCACGGTTTCCCAGCTCGCAAAACAAGGGGCACACGTTGTCATGGCCTGCCGTCGGCCTGATGAAGCTGAAAAAGAAAAAAATACCCTGACCATTCAAAACCCTCGAGCCAAAATTACGGTCATGCGACTCGATCTTGCTAGTCTCAATTCTGTGCGAGAGTTTGCAAAGTCTTTTCAATCGAAATTCGAATCTTTGCATGGTCTCGTGAATAATGCGGGTGTTATGTTCACACCCTTTGGAAAAACCGAAGATGGATTCGAAACTCAATTTGGTACAAATCATCTTGGTCATTTTCTGCTAACCGAATTGCTCATGCCAGTTCTGGAGCGAACTCCAAAGTCACGCGTGGTCATTCTTTCCAGCTGCTATCATGACAAAGCACAGGGACGCGAAGGCTACATCGACTTCGATGATCTGAATTTCGAAAAAAGAAAATACGACGGTTGGAGTGCATATGCACAATCGAAGCTTGCAAATCTCTTGCACGCCAAACAACTCGCAAAACGAACGGCTGATAAGGGTGTAACGGTCGTGAGTGTTCATCCTGGTTGGGTACGTACGAATCTGGTGCGTTCATGGATGCCCGTTTGGGTTCAAAATATTCTCCTCCGTCCTGTTTTACAGATGGCCGGAATGATTGAACCATGGCAAGGCACACAAACTTCTCTCTACGCGCTGTTATCACCGGACGTAGAAAAACAAAGTGGCGCATTTTTCAGTCAAAAGGGTTTTTACCGGACAAAAGAAGCTACAAAGGGTGGCTGGCCACTTCACTCACCAAACCCGAATGCGCATGATGATGCAGTTGCCGAGAAACTATATTCAGTAAGCCGAAGGCTTGTTGGCTTGAATTAAGGAGCGGCCTAATGACACTCATAACAGTTATGCTCGACTACTTTCAGGGCGAAAAAGTTGAAGCCCTCGTTTTTATACTTCCTATTGGTTTGTTGAGTCTTGTCTTCGGAACTTGGCTTGTGACTGAAGGTGGCTCGTTCGCAAAGGGTATTGCGGTGCCCTTCATTCTCATGGGTCTTGTTATGAGTGTGGTTGGCGGAGTCGTAGGATTTCGCACTCCAGCGCAAGTTCAAAGGCTGGAAATCGGCTTAACAACACAGCCCGAAGCAACTCGGACTGCAGAGATTCAACGGATGGAAAAGGTCAATAATGCATGGCCAAAGTATCTTGTCGTGTGGGCTGCGTTCGGAGTCATAGGCCTTGCTCTTCGATTCCTAATGAAAAATGACTTTGCACACGGACTTGGGATCGCACTTGTCTTCTTTTCAGGAGTGGCACTCTTGATTGATGGTTTCGCCGAGCGGCGCGCTCGGATTTATACGAGCGCCTTAATGGAAGAGAAAGTCGCACCGCGGTGATGAAATCGACATTCGGGTGACAGGACATCAATCTTGCTCAGCGCAGCAAAAGATATCGTTTTAGAGCGTACGAACAGCGACCCCAACAGCAGCACCAGATGTGGGTGCGCCTATAGTTCGTGGATGAACATACCAACCATGAATGCCAAATCTCAAAATGCACTGACAATCGTGCTTTAGGTCCATCCCCACCATTGCTTCGACACCTGTCACGCTATCTTCGCGTGGCTTGGAAGAAGATTTAAAACCTTTCCAATAATAACCAAACAAGGGAGCAACAATGGTAACGCCTTTGGCATTGTTGTCGGCAAGCTGCACATTCGCTTCTAACGGCAGGGACAAATGGACGGAGCTCATTCGAGAATCGCCCAAACTCTGAGAGGCTGAGGAACCAGTCGTCATCCCTGTTATGCTGGTCGCAACAGCGAACGTCTCAGTGTCCAGCCAATTCCTCTTGAAATCTATTCCAATTCCGGTCAACGAAACGAGGAGGCCAGCATCAAAAGAATCCACAATCCCAAGACGTCCCTGACCTTGCAGAGTTAGGATACCATTGCTGAACGCAAAGGCGTCTCGCCGAACCTTCTCTGGATCTTCAGGTTCACACGGGATCTCTCCGCCACAGGATTTCTTGGACGATGATTGCTGAAAATCTTCACTCTGAAAACCGGCTTGCACGGCCAACTCGAACTTCCCCGGCGCAAGAGTTCGTGCACCGTCGCTCCGACCAACTGAAAGACAGCCAGTCAACAAAACAGATGTGATAAATATTGAAACAAAACGCATCGTGAAAATTCCTCT
>CAYWSV010000083.1:0-10628 GCA_964460155.1 uncultured Oligoflexia bacterium
GCGCCCACCGAATCACTCATCTATATGCCCACGACAAACCTGAACGCTCTTAACACCGAAATCTTTAAAGTTCGTGCTTACGATGGTGCTGCATATTCAAATGAAGTCATCGTTCGCGTAAACATTAACCGTACGAATCTGTCGCCGCTCCTGACGCGTGTGAACGATTTCAATGGTTTGATTCAAGACCAAGTGCTTTCCTTTAGTTATGCAGATTTCCGCGCAAAAACAGACGTTGTTGACACCGACGAGCTAGGCACTCAGGTGAAGTTTAAGATTAAGTCAATCACAAGTGGTGTGCTGAAACGCGTTGGTGCGAGTTCAGATAGCACTCTGAGTGTAAATGACTTCTTGTCACCGGGCGAAACGTTCAAGTGGCAAGCAAACCAATATGCATACGGAAAATTGAACGGATTTAGCGTTGTTGCTGTCGATAATGATAATGCAGAGAGCATTGTTTCAGTGCCCGTCTACTTCAACGTCTCAGCGCAAAACAGCGCTCCAACGTTTAATGCTGGAACGACTCAATTGAGTGGTGCAACTGAAGACACTCCTTTTATCATCACGCACCAAATGCTGGTGAGTTCATTCCCGGGTTCAGATGTAGAGAGTGGCTTGTTGAGTTATCGAATCACAGAGTTCGGCGAAGGTGAAGTTCGCCGCAATAACATTGTACAAACCACGGCCGACTTACCTATTACTGTCGTACCTGGTGATAGTATTACCTGGGTTCCACCACTGAATAGAAACTTCAACAACAAGCCCGATCCAGCACCCGCAACCACAGTGTCGAATGGTTTGACGACTGCCTTTAAGATAAGACTTCTCGATGGTGCAGGTGCAGTGAGTGC
Organism: uncultured Oligoflexia bacterium; assembly: GCA_964460155.1. Classification (GTDB taxonomy): domain Bacteria; phylum Bdellovibrionota_B; class Oligoflexia; order Silvanigrellales; family Silvanigrellaceae; genus RFOM01. Next base: position 852 of record CAYWSV010000083.1, read on the forward strand.
TGACGAAAAATCTGTCGGCGTCATGATTGCATCAGTCAACGACTTGCCAGTGTTTGGAGCTCTGGCCAATCTTGCTGACACGACCAAGAACGTCTCGGGCGGTCAGGTTGTAACATTCGAACAGGTTGCCGCTGCAGTTCAGGTTGTTGATTCAGATATTCCAGCGAATGTGATTCAGTACCGAGTTGAAAGTGTAGGTGCGGGCAAATTAAGGGTCGGGAACCTGAACACCGGGGTGGATGTGACCACCTCATCGCAGTCGACATTCTTTGTTTCCGCAGCCTCCGGTTTGGCCAACAACAACAACCGCAGTGTCGAATTCAACTGGACACCACCTCTGAATGGTACGGGTGAGTATGTCATGATGACCTTGCGTGCGTTTGATGGTCTGGAATACAGCGCATCAACTGTTCAGGTCAAAATCAAAGTCAACGGCCAGAACGCCAAGCCAACATTGGCAACATCGAGCTGCACTTTAGGCGTTGCTGCAGGAACATCAGGCACAAAACAAAATGTACCAATCGTCATCAACTATGACACGTTGCTTACGTTGTCGGGAGCAGCTGATACAGATTTCACTCCGATCTCTTTCAGAATATATCAGCTCGATAACGGCAAAGTGCAGATTGGAAATCGAATCGTAACGCAAACAGGAACGCCAATAAGCCCTGCACTAATTCTTGGCCCGGGTGAATATCTAACTTGGTCGCCCGCTCCCGGAGCTCGTGGACTGGGGGCTCACGCTCCAACGGCATTCACCATCAGAGCTTATGACAATCAGGATGAGTCGGATATTCCAGCGACCACGGTCAAAGTAAACGTCGAGCCGGTAAACCTCGCGCCTACTGTGAATTCTGCGTATACCTACCAAAATGGCGTCCGAAACGTAGAGTATGAAATCGACGTTGCTGATTTGGCCTTGCGCTTGGGTGTTGCCGATGTTGAAGATGTTCCAACGTCTCCCGCATTGCCTGCAACGACAAACCCTGGCTACAGCGCTGCACTCTTGGATAGATACAAGAATGTAACATTCCGCATTGAGCAAATGTTGGGTGGTGTCCAATTGAAGATTGGTAACGCGACCTCATCAGTCATTTTTGATTCTGACAATCGAACAGCACTTCCTGACCAGAAAATTTATTGGAAACCGCCAGTCAACGGGACCGGCGTTTTTGAAGCGTTTACTGTGACTGTGATTGATAATAACGGTCAACCTAGTAGCGTAATTGGTAAGGTTTCAGTGAACGTCAATGGAGAAAACCTTGCTCCAAGTATTGCTTCAACAGGGACCATCACCACAACGGCAAATGAAAACGCACCATTTACAATTACATATGACGATATTAAAACCGCATTAAATCTGAACGACGCAGACAATGCGTGGGTAACTTTTGTTGCCTCTGCAATCACAAATGGTACCGTAAAGAAAGCATCGAATTCATTCACTGCATTCCCCGGCGCAGGTACATCAACGCCGCCATCTGTTTCGATACTTGCCCCCAATGAGTCGATTGTCTTTTATCCTCAAGCGGGTCTGAGTGGTACAGACAAAGAAATTATCACCTTCTATGCCTATGATGGCGATAAATATTCGAACGTTGCTGGTGTCGTGAAAGTGAACATCAGCACGGTGAATCAAGCTCCTTCTCTGGCGACAAGTTCGTACACATATTTAACCGGTCAAAGAAATCAGGCTTTTGAAATTGATTTTGCTGATTTGGCATTAAAGCTGGGTGTCGCAGACCGTGAAAACGTTCCAACATCTCCGCCGCTGCCACCAACATCAGACTCGAGTTACCAGAGCGCATTGTCTGCTCGATTTGTAAAGATGAGTTTCCGCATTGAACAGGTTTTGGGTGGCCAGCAACTGTTGATGGGAACAACCGTTCAGACCTCACTGCCAGTCGATGGCACAAACAATTTGTTCTTGCCCGGTCAAAAAATATTCTGGACTCCGCCCAACAATGCAACCGGAAGTTTCGACATGTTCCTCGTGAGTGTTCTTGACGAACAGCTCAAAGCGAGTGCAGGCGTTTCGAAAATTATTGTTCAGGTTAATGGAACGAATCAGGCGCCTTCTGTGATTCAGCCCACGACGGCATCACTCGCTGCTCTTGCTCAACCATTGGTTTATCCTCCTGTCGTCATTCAGGATACGGCCTTGAATCTGACGTATGATCAACTGCGTTCGATAGTTCGCGTCACCGACAACGATAGCCCATGGGTGTCTTTTGTCTTAACCTCGATATCGAATGGTGTGTTGAAGAAGGGAGCGAACGTTCTGGTTGCGTATCCCGGAGCAGCTACAGGCGCGGCACCTTCAGGGAATTCTGTAATTGCCCCAGGTGAAGTTGTCACGTTCGTGCCAACGTACAGACTTTCTGGAAACGACGTCACGATCCTTCAGCTCCGAGCCTACGACGGGGCGTTGTATTCAGGACCTGTGGATGTTGCCGTAAACATCAGCCGGGTTAATCTTATTCCAACGCTTTCAACTATCACCGACTTTGGTGGGTTCGATCAAAACACGACAAAGGCGTTCACATTTGCTGAACTGCTTGCCAAGGCCAATGAGCAAGACTTGGATGAAGCAGCCTCCGGACCAGTGCGATTCAAAATTAAGGGCATAAATTCGGGTGTCCTCCGCCGCGTTGCGGGCGGTGGTGGATTTACCACATTGAATGTGGGCGATGTTTTGGCTCCCGGTGAAAACTTCGACTGGACGGGTGTCTTGGGTGCAAGTGGAAGACTGAACGCATTTAGTGTTGTTGCACTTGATCACGATTCCGCCGAAAGTGCTGCTGCCGTTCCTGTCTTCTTCAATGCGAATTTCGTGAACAGTGCGCCGACTTTTGCAGGTACGCTGCCTGGATTGTCGGGAGCATTAGAAGACACTCCCTATGTCGTTTCACACCAAATGCTTCTGAGTGGATTGCCTGGAAGCGATATCGAAACCGGCCTTCTGGATTATCAGATCACGGGTCTCGGTGAAGGAACTCTGCGTCGAGGCAATATTGTTCTGACTCCCGCAGATTTGCCACAGATTATTCGACCTGGTGAGAGTGTATCGTGGACTCCTCCACTTAACCGGCACGACGCCAACAACACTCCGGTTGCTGGTCCCACGACGGCTTTCAAAGTGAAGTTGCGCGATGACTTAGGCTTGTTGAGCATTGTCGAGCAAGATGTGAAGGTCAGTGTTGCGAGTATCAACGATGTGCCCACCTTTGGCACCGTAAGTAAGCTTACTTCAACAAGCAAATATAATGCAGTAAATCTAACAACCCGCAAAACGATTCTGTACACGGACATTCAGACACAGATTCCTGTGACTGATGCTGATGCCAACCCGATTACCTATCGAATTGAAAGCGTTGGCTCCGGAAAACTCGAGCTCATCGGTGCGAGTGGGGCGGTTGATGTTGCGAATTTGATGCTTACACAGCAAGCAATTATTGCGCCTGCATTGGGAGCAACAGCAAACATCAGTAACGAATTTAGATGGACTCCACCTTTGAATGGAACGGGTGAGTATCTCGTCATGACGGTACGGGCATTCGACGGCACCGAGTACAGCGCATCAACCGCAGAAGTCAGAATAGATGTTACAGGTTCGAATGCCGCGCCAACTTTAAGTAAATCATCATTTACATTGGGCGATGAGGCGGGCACCGTTGGCACCAAACAGGGTGTACCAATAGTCATTAATTATAACACGCTTCTGACCCAGTCAGGAGCTGCTGATACCGATCTAACACCGCTCTACTTCCGCATCACTGAGTTGAATACAGGAACTCTTGTATACGGTGGACGCACCGTAACAGCCACAGGCTTAATTAGCCCCAATCTAACGGTGGGGCCGGGTGAGTGGTTGACTTGGACCCCCGTCAGTACAGCAGCGACAACGCAGCCAGCTTTCAAGATTAAAGCATTTGATAACATCGCTCTTTCCGGCGAGCTGACTGTCAACGTTAAAATTGAAGCGGTGAATCAGCCTCCCACATTGAATGCCACGGCATCGTTCGATGCTGTTCGTAATCAAGATAAGGTCCTAACGCTCTCGAATTTGATTACTGAATTGAACGCAAACGATCTTGAAGACGGCACGAACTCAACGCTTCTCAAATTCCGTATCGAACAAGTTCTCGCAGGCGGAACATTGCGAATTAAACCTCCGGGTGGTTCACCAACGTTGGTTGACGGATCGTTCAATATTTTCAACGGTGGAGAGTTGATTTGGACACCACCAAGCAACATGACCGGAACATACGAAGCCTTTGTCGTGAGCCTCATCGACAAAGATAATTTGGCGAGCGCAACGACGGCTCGAGTTTCGATGGTCGTGACAGGTTCGAATGCAAAACCAATCCTCAATTCCGATAATTCTCTGACAGCCCCAGATGCAACGTCGGTCGAGGTGACTTTGCCAACGAATGCGAAGGAAAACACTCCGTTCTTAATTTCCTATGACAACATTAAAAACGCGTTGAAACTCAACGATGCCGACAGTCCATGGGTTACGTTTGTGTTGAAGTCCGTCTCCAATGGTGTGTTCAAGAAGAGCGCAAGTTCATTGGTGGCTTTCCCCAGTGCAGGTGTTCTTGCTCCACAGGCAGCGTCAGTGATTGCACCAACGGAGTCTGTCCTTTTCTACCCAGATGCATCTGCATCTGGCGCCACATATGAAGTCATGCAAGTGTTTGCATACGATGGGGCGGCTTATTCGGAGAAGATGGGACGCATCAAACTTACAATCGAGAGAGTCAATCAGGCACCAACGTTAAATGCATCCTATCAGTTTACTGGAACTCGAAATGCTCTCAAAACGATAACATTCAACGAGCTGGCAACGGCGTTGGGTGTTCTTGACCGCGAAGATGTCACGGGCAGCGATTATTCTAAGATGAAATTCCGCATTGAGAAATTCATTGCCGGACAAAGTCTGAATATCGGTGCAGATGTTTCGGTCGCGCTCCCATACAGCGACAGTAACAATATTATGCATCCTGGAGATAAGCTTTTCTGGATGCCAGCGACCGATTTTGCGAGCACAACTGATGTTGCACTTGTGAGTGTCTTCGACTCCACAGATTTGGGCAGCGCGACGGTCGCAAAAATAAGCATGCAGGTTTCGGGAACAAGCATCCCACCTGTACTCAAGAATCCGAGCAGTCCGCTTGCTACATCTGCCAGACAAAACACGCCTTTTGTGATGACGTATGATCAGTTGAGATCATATGTGGGCCTTACCGACAGTGACAGCTCGTGGGTCTCGTTGGTGATAACAAATATCGACAGTCAGTACGGTCTTTTGAAGAAGGGGACCGCGACAATGACAGGGTTCTCATCGACGGGAGCTCCGACGGGAACTTCGATCATCGCTCCAACCGAGTCGATTGTTTACATTCCTACAACGGGATTGAATTCAACTTCAGCGAGTCCAACCAATCTGTTCACCGTCAAAGCATACGATGGACAAAATTATTCAGTGAGTAACGGCGCAGTATCTGATGTTTCGGCAGACGTAAAGATAGTGATTGATGCTGTTAATCAAACACCACTTTTGACGCGTGTAAACGACATCAGCGGTGCAGTTCAAAACACAGCTAAGCCATTCACTTATGCGTCTTTGCGAGCCTTGTCAGATGCCTTCGATGCCGAGGAGACTGCTCCGCTGACAACACCGCAATTGAAGTTCCGCGTGAAGTCTGTGAATTCGGGTAGTCTGGCCAGAACGGGCCCAGGTGGACGCGAAAAGCCCGTCATGATTGCCGGCGATGAAATTCAACCTTTGGATGAACTCAGTTGGACAGGCGCATTAAATGCCAACGGTAAGCTGAACGCGTTTAGTGTTGTTGCTCTTGATACAGCCTCGGTAGAGAGTGCAGTTTCTGTTCCTGTGTATGTGCAGACTGCAGCCGTAAACAATAAGCCTACTTTCCTGACCAGCACTTTCATTGCCGGTGCCCAAGAAGACATTCCTGTTGTGATCACCCATCAGATGCTCAGTCAGGCGTTCCCTGGTGTGGATGCAGAAACGGGACTCTTGGATTACCAAATTACTGAATTCGGTGCTGCCAATGGGGTCCTAAAACGCGGAACCCAAACACTCAGTGGCTCTGATCTGCCTTTGATTATTCGTCCGGGAGAGAGTGTCACGTGGATTCCGCCTCCAAATGCCAATTTAGTTACGAGCGGAAACATTGTCGCATTTAAAGTAAAACTGCGTGACGACATCGGTGACGTGAGTCTTGCCACAAAAGATGTGCTCGTTGCAGTTGCAGCTGTGAACGACGCTCCAGTCATGGGCAACCCAATCACTTTGAGCGGTGCTGTTAAGAATCAGGGTGTCGAGCCCATTACGCGAGCACTTATTGAATACGCAGATATTCTTGCCAATGTTCCTGTAACCGACACAGAGGGCAACTCAATTCAGTACCGAATCGAGAGTGTCGGGTCGGGCAAACTCGAGGTAGTTGATGCGAGTAACGCCGCTGCAGATGTGACGACACTTCAACCTGCGGGCACACTTGCAATTATTGCATCTGATTTCGGAGCTACAGGTAATATCAGCAAAAAATTCCGCTGGACTCCTCCACTCAATGGCACAGGCGAATTCGTTGTCATGACACTCCGTGCGTTTGATGGAACCGAATACAGCGTTTCAACCAAAGAAGTGCGCATGACCGTGAGCGGAAGCAATGCACCTCCTGCGTTGGCTTCAACAACAATCAATTTAGGTGAAATCGCTGGCTCATTGGGAACAAAACAAAATGTTCCAATTGTGATTCACTACGACACTTTGCTTGCACGCAGTGGTGCAACGGATTCCGACCTTACGCCGATTTCTTTCCGAATTACCGAGCTCTTGAGTGGTCAGGTTGTGTTCGGCAGCCGCACAATCACAAGTGCAGGTTTGATTTCACCAACGATGACAGTTGGGCCTGGAGAATGGTTGACTTGGACTCCAGGTCTGAATGAAACAAGTACACGTTCAGCCTTTAAATTCAGAGCCTTCGATAACTCAGCTTTGTCTGCAGAAGAGGCAACGTTGGGTGTTAAGGTTGATGCCGTGAATCAGAACCCAACCCTGAACGCAAGCCACAATTACAATAACGCTAACAGAAACACTGAGCTTGAAATTGACTTTGCTGACCTTGCTTATCAATTGGATGTTAAGGATGCGGAAGATGTAACGGGAACAAAGCCCGCGGCAAATAATACCGCTGGAATTGCCACTTACTACGGAAAAGTGCGATTCCGCGTTGAACAAATGCTTTCGGGTCAAGCGTTAAAAATTGGTAATAACTCAATCACAGCCGTGGGTGTAACGACAAGCGCAAACCTCTTCTTGCCTGCGCAAAAGTTGTTCTGGACGCCGCCGACAAATTCGGCCGGAACCTTTGATGCATTACGCGTAAGTGTGCTGCACAGCACCGCTGCTGTAAGCCCGACAACGGCAGTCATCTCCAGCACCGTTGGTGGCGCAAACATTCCTCCACCGCTCAGCGCCACTACGCAAAAAATCACGCCAGCTTCGACTCAAAACAGCCCCTTGACGTTGACTTATAATCAGCTCAGAAGCCTGTTGCCCGTAACGGACCCCGACAGTTCAATGGTGAGCTATGTTGTAACTGCCATTCCCAATGGTTCTTGGTTAAACGGCTCTTCGAGTGTTGTACCATTCCTTGGTGCACCCAATGCTCCAACATCAAGTGCTGTTCTTTCGCCCGGGGGTATGTTCTATTACACACCAAGCGTTCCCGGGAACGACTTATCCATCCTAACGGTGAGAGCTTATGATGGAACCGATTATTCATCTACGACCGCGACGCTGACTCTCGACGTGACTCCGGTCAACCAAGCGCCGACGCTTAACGATTCGTATCAGTACACCTCTTCGCGAAACGTCCCACTTGTCATCGAATTCTCCGACCTTGCATCTAAACTTGGGGTCGCAGACGCAGAGAGCGTTAATCCGGCTGCGAGTGTTTCGACACGCTATAACAACATCAAACTGCGAGTCGAGTCGCAACTTGCTGGTGTGCAACTGAGACTTGGTTCAGACAATGGAACTGCGACTGCGTTTGGAGTTGCAAATAATATTTTGGATGTGACAAACGACACACTTGTCTGGGATCCACCGGTGAACGGCACTGGCTCATTTGAAGCCTTTACTGTGAGTGTCATCGACCCGTTGAATATTGTAAGTGCGCGCATAGCTAAAGTTCTTGTTCAGGTCACAGGTAGTAATACAGCTCCAACTGTCGCAGCAGCACCCTTGGTTATTGGTGCAAGCGGCATTGCAGCAGTTCAGAACACTCCGTTTAAAATTACACACGCACAAATTCAGACTGCTCTTTCTGCTCAAGATCTCGACGGCGCGTGGCTCTCATTTGTTGTGACCAAAATTTCAAACGGAAAGGTATTTAAAGGCGCAAGTGAGCTGAGTACTTATCCTGCAGCACCTGTCGGTCAAGCACCAGGCTCAGCGATTTTTGGGCCAAATGAGGAAGTGGTTTACATTCCGACTGCGAATCTTTCAGGTGACACAGTTGAGGTCATGCGCGTGCGTGCGTTTGATGGACTCGATTACTCCTCTGAAGCAGTCGTTGCAGTCAAGATTACTGCTTTGAATCAGGTTCCAACTCTGACGAGCGTTCAGCAAATGGGACCAGGAGTTCAGGCTATTCCATATCAGTTTACCTATGACGGCTTGCGTTTGAAGACTGATGTTGCAGATGCTGAAGAGCCACTGCCAAGTAAAACTCTTAAATTCAAGATTAAGAGCATCACTGGTACCTTGCGTCGCAATACGGGTAGTGCAGGAAGCCCCAATTGGGTTGCACTAAACACCACAGATCCCGCTCTCTCTGTCATTAATCCTGCTGACCAATTGGATTGGAAGGGCGCTGATACTGCGAGTGGTGTGCTCCCAGCATTTAGCATTGTGGCTCTTGATACTGCGGGTGCCGAATCTGTGGGAGAGCGAACAGTTTACTTCAAGATTGACCCTGTGAACTCGGACCCAACGTTCGTAGCTCTTGGCGGTGGTGCACCAACATCGTTGGCGGGTGCATCCGAAGACAATCCGTTCATTATTAATCACCAAATGATAGCCAATTTGTTCCCGGGTCAAGACAACGAAACAGGTGTACTGAGCTATGAAATTACCAGCCTTGGCGAAGGTCTTTCATGGTACAAGGGTGCAACGCAAGTCACCACTGGAATGTTGCCGATGGCCGTGCGTCCTGGCGAGAGCATTACTTGGACGCCAAACGTCAACGCAAATGGATTGAAACCTGCATTCACAGTTCGACTGCTCGACGACAACGGTGGAGTGAGCACGGCAACGCGGGTAGTTAATGTTCTGCTTGCTCCCGTCAATGACACCCCTCAATACAGCACGCCACACGTGAATTTAGCAAACACGACAAAGAATAAAGTTGGTGGACAGACGATTACCTACAATCAGGTTGTTGCTGCTTTGCCCATTACAGACCTCGAGAACGATGCTATTGAATACAGAATCGAAGGCATTGGTGCGGGCACTCTAAAGGATGCAAACGGCACAGATGTCATCGCTCAACTTGGAATGAGACTTGTTGCGTCCGGCACGGTAACCAACACCACAACATCGCTCACTTGGTTTGCGCCTCAGAATGGTACCGGCGAATATACGGTCATGACGGTGCGGGCATGCGATGCAACGGATTGCGCAAATGATGCGTTACATACTGCATCTGTAAAAAACATACTAGTTTCTATGGGTCCAAA
>CAYWSV010000083.1:10638-13725 GCA_964460155.1 uncultured Oligoflexia bacterium
ACTAAAAACATCCGAATCAACGTGACTGGTTCGAATGACAAACCAATCATTGCAAATACATCGTTTACACTGGGTACAACTGGTACTACAGTCGGTACGAATCAAAATGTACCGCGTAAAGTGACTTACGAAGAGTTGTTATCTCTTTCGGGTGCGACCGATGTAGACCAGACTCCAATCTCCTTCTTTATTACATATCTTGACAGCGGCGTACTGACCTTTAGCAATGGGGTTTCTTATGGGGCTGTTGGTGTATTGAGTCCTGAGAAACTCATTGGTCCAGGTGAGTGGTTCCTGTGGAAACCATCAGTAAATCAAACAAGCGCAAGCGGTCTTGCAGCATTCCGGTTTGTTGCGTTCGATAATCTCGACCGCTCTGAGCTAACGACAAACGTGAGTGTTGTGGTGACGCCTGTCAATCAGCCACCAACTCTCCTTGATACGGCGCAGTATACTGTGGCCCGCAATATGCCAGTCACAATTTCGTTTGCCGACCTCGGTGCACTTATAAACCTTCAGGACTTCGAGGACGTCTCGGGATCTGGAGCGGGTAAAACCTACAATTCAAACATGAGATTCGTGGTTGAGGAATTGATTAGTGGTACGCTCAGAACGGTTGTTGGTTCAACCGAGTCAACCGTAGTTGTCGGCTCAAGTATCGTCAAACCGGGCGAAAGCTTCAGATGGACGCCCGCGCTCAACGTCACAGGCGTGCAACGAGCATTCAAGGTTAGTGCTCGAGACAGTCAAAACCTAGCTTCTGATAAGATTGTTACAGTTCTAGTTGAAGTGACGGGCTCGAATGCAGCTCCAACAATTGCTGCTGGTCCATACACAATCATGGGTGGAAAACAACGAGAGGCCAAGAAGATCACCTACATGGATCTCAAGACACTCTTGAACCCAGTGGACACAGATTCAGAGAATATTACGTTTGTTGCGACTGGTATTAGCTACGGTCAGGTCATGAAGGGTTCGGCAGCTCTTTTGCCATACACAGGGTCATTGACGAACGAAGCCGCAGCAAACAATAAAATTGGATATGGGGAAGAGATCGTCTTCCTGCCGGATGTAACGGCCAGCGGTACACCGGAAATTATGCGAGTGAGAGCCTTCGATGGAACTCTCTATTCGAGTGAAGTTGTTGTTCGGCTTGAATTGCAGACGGTTTATCAAACGCCAACACTGACAAGCGTAAGCGATTTCACTGGATTGACTCAGGGTCAAGATTACACATTTAATTATCAGAACCTTCGAGACAAAGCAGTTAATTTTGCTAGCGCAGATGAAAATCCTCCGCCACAAACGCTGAAGTTCAAATTGAAGAGTATTCCATCGACAAGTGGAAAGGTGTATCGAATCACCAGCCCAGTTGGTGCTCCGGTTGTGACTGAAGAGCTCAACACAACAACTCTCGCGCTCATCAACCCTTCAGACCGATTGATTTGGTCGCCTGTTGCGAGCGCATATGGTCGTGTGATGGGATTCACAGTGACCGCAGTTTTTGAACATCCGCTCACAGGCGGCGTGAACTTCCAAGAAAGTGTTCAAGCAATTCCTGTCTACTTCAATTTGGCAAGGGTCAATACACCACCAGAGTTCGTGGGGGCTGGGTCTGCAATCTCAGGTTCATTTGAAGACGTGCCGTTCATTTTGTCTTATGACCGACTGCTCAGTAACTATCCCGGAACGGATACAGAATCTGGAGTACTGACGTATCAAATTCAAACTTTGCCAAACGATGGCGTCTACAGAAAATTAAGTGGATCATCTGTTACGACACTGACAGTGGCCAGCTTGCCCGCGGCAATTTTGCCGGGTGAAGCGATCTTGTGGACACCACCTGCGGCATACAATGGAACCAAAGAAATTTTCACTGTGAAGTTGCGCGACAGCGACAACGCAACGAGCTCAGAAACTAAGTCGATTAATGTGGTTGTTTCTGCCGTAAATGATGTTCCAGAGTATGCGGCGAACTTCTTCAAGCTGCCCAACACGACAAAGAATGTCAGTGGAGGACAGCTCATCACTTGGACTCAGGTTGCAGCTGCGATACCTGCCACCGATCAGGAAAATAACGACATTGAATACCGAATCGAGAGCGTTGGTTCTGGTACATTAAGATTGGGAGAATTGAACTCGGGAACCCAAATTACTGCAGGTTTGCCCGAAGCGATGCCTCGTTTGGTCAACACCTCTTCTGCAAACGGTGCAACCAAGTTCGATAAACTAAATTGGACGCCACCTCTTAATGCAACGGGTGAATATCTCGTGATGGTTGTCCGCGCTTGTGATGCTGGTGGTTGCTCTCCATCAACACGTGAAGTAAAAATTCAAATTACTGGTGACAACAGTGCACCTACGCTGACCAATTTGGACATCAAACTTGGCATCGATTCAGGATTCACGAGTGCTGGTACAAATCAAAACTCGCCAGTACAGATCTCTCACGAGACATTGCGAGTTGCTTCGGGTGCGAATGATTCCGATAACACGCCACTTTGGTTCCGGATTTATACTCTAGAAAGCGGAAAGCTTTCAGTGGTTACTCTGAGCGGCGGTTCGTATCAAACAACCAATTACACGACTGCCGGAGCTTTGAACACGCCTGTTGTTGTTGGGCCCGGAGAAAGCGTCGTTTGGACTCCAAACCTCAATGATATTAGCAGTCCTCTCTCAAATGCACGACCTGCCTTTAAGTTCCGTGCATTCGACAATCAATATGATTCAGTTGAGTTGGCAACCTTGAACGTTCAGGTCAAGCCCGTGAATCAGGCTCCCACACTGGCGAATGCTCTTGTGTCCTACACGGGTACAAGAAATCAAGCAGTGAACATCACATTTGAAAGCCTAGCTGATCAGCTTGGAGTGGCAGACTTTGAAGATGTGACCGGAGTATCGCCAAAAGTTTACAATGCTGATCTCATCTTGCGTGTCGAAGAAATTATGAGCGGTACACTGAGTGCGGGTGCAACACCCATTGGCAACGGTCATACGTTCAAGCCGACACAAAGTGTAACTTGGACTCCGGCGAGCAACGTGACCGGAACTCAGGCTGCATTTAAAGTGAGTGTGCAAGACAAGGGC
>CAYWSV010000084.1:0-7232 GCA_964460155.1 uncultured Oligoflexia bacterium
TCGAATTCATTGCCGAGTCCTGTTCCACCCAAAAATGTTCCCCAGCGTTGGAAGCCAGCTGAACTTGAATCTGTGCCTCGTCAGGAGTTGCCTCTGTATGCAGAACCAGCTGAACCAACGAAAAATAAGCCACAACAAAAATCAAAAGCTGTCGTGACATCTCCAAGTTCAGCTCAGCAGACTGAATTGTCGCCCTTTCCAAATCCGTCGTGCCTGACTGAAAATGTCACTTTCTGGAAAAGAGTCTATGCCGAAGTTGATGTCGGTGAGGCGCTCATCCATGACCGCGATGACCTCGACAAAGTGTATGCGGTTGTGCGTCTTGGTGGTGGAAATGCACAGCGTCAGCAGTCGATGAAAATGCTCAAGGAACATTATCGGTACTCATTGCAATCGCTCGCGGACAAGGTGAATACACCCAAGCAGTGGAGCGCAAACGAAAAAGCAATTGCGAAACTGTTTCGCCCAAGCGAGTTGACTCGCAGCAAACTGATGCAGGCCTCTGAAAATATCCGAGTTCAGCAGGGACTCAAGTCACGCTTCGATGCAGGTGTGCGCCGTTCTTTGCAGTACCTGCCCACTATTAAGCCCATTTTGCGTCAGCAAAAACTGCCACTCGACATCGCTTATCTTCCTCATGTGGAGAGTAGTTTTGTGAATCACGCCCGTTCGAAAGTGGGTGCGGTTGGACTCTGGCAATTGATGCCTCAAACGATGCAATTGCTCATGGGCAAGAAGGCTGTAAATCACCGCACTGATCCAGTCACAGCCACGGTTGCTGCAGCAAAACTGCTCAAACAAAACTACGAGAGAACCGGCTCATGGCCGCTCGCCCTGACGGCCTACAATCATGGCTTGGGTGGTGTGATGAGAGCTGTGCGACATACATCGAGCACCGATTTGTGCAAAATTATTGAGCGATACAATTCCCCATCATTTAGATTCGCATCGAGCAACTTTTATGCGCAATTCCTTGCGGCGAGGCAGATTGCATTGCAACGGTACGCGGAACTCTCTAAGAACCGTGACGTGAACCGTATTGTTGCACCATTGCTTGCAAGTCGTGAAAAGGGCGCCCTATGAAGGTTGCATCTCCTGCTGCGTATCTTCTCAAACGTAAAATTATTCTTCTAAACAAACCTCCAACAGACCTGACCACCACCGCACTCGTACGTGTTATTCTCGATGGCGAAGAGGATCCTACGGTCCAGTCGCTCGTCGAACGTGTCCGACCGATTCATGGTGAGCCCAAGGCCAAGCAGATTTATGCGATTCCGGCTCTTGATTCGGATTCGCCCCGTTACCTTGTTGTGCTGCCCAAGCAGCCAGCCCGTAAACTTGCAGCGCGCGATTCCGGAGACGCTCACCACGCAACTGTGTGGGGCGCGCAGCTTGCGGCTCTCTTCATGTCGACACCTGCGCTCGCTGAATTTCCGTCGGTATTTGTGACTTTTTCGCAGGCTCTTGCGGAGCGTCTCGATGGAATTCATCAGCAATATTTTTTCGTGGGTTTGCTTGAAAGATCTGTGAATCTGAAGATCAAAGAGGCTTCTCATTTTGAGACAATCGAGCGCAAGCCGATGAAGCTTTGGTGCGACGGAATGAACGATGAATACCGCGCTGCAGGCGAGAAACTTGCGGGCGCGATGCTGATTACGCGCAGTCTTGTGAATATGCCTTCGAATATTTTAAATCCTGAATCATTCGAAGTTTTTGTTCGTGAACTTGTGCGTCGTGAGTGTGATATCGAGGGCGACCCAAATCGTATCGCGGTTGAAGTCTTTCATCGCGACAAATTAGTGGCCGAAGGATGCGGATTGATTAACGCCGTGGGGCAGGGCAGTGATATTCCGCCAAGGTTGTTGAGACTCACGTATTACCCAAAATTGACCGGTAAGTCGCTGAAGCATGTCGCGATTGTTGGAAAGGGAATTACATTCGATTCCGGCGGTCTCGATATCAAAGGCTCAAGCTTTATGCGCAACATGAAAAAAGACATGGGAGGCGCGGCTGCATCTCTTGGAGTTTTTCTTGCGATTGCTCGTCTTGGACTTCCTGTGCGGGTGAGTTGTTACCTTGCTCTTGCAGAAAATATGGTTTCTGGGCGTAGTATGCGTCCGGGAGACGTCTACAAAGCCAAGAACGGTGTGACCGTTGAAATAGACAATACCGACGCCGAAGGTCGGCTCGTCCTTGCCGATGCTCTCTGCTACGCGGTTGCCGAGAAACCCGATTGGGTTATCGATTTGGCAACACTCACGGGGGCTGCGCGCGTTGCGCTTGGTCCAAGCGTTGATGCGCTGTTTTGCACTGAGTCTGAAACTGAAAAGCTTCTTGTAGAAACAGGCCGCATGCTGGGTGATTGGGTTTGGCCTTTACCTTTTGTCGAAGATTATGAAACCTGGTTGGATTCCAACGTCGCAGATATGAGCAATTCAGCGACGTCGGGGCATGGCGGGGCGATTACCGCTGCGCAATTTCTTAGGAAATTTATTGGGCAGTCCAACTGGACTCATATCGATACCTACATGTGGGCCGATAAACCCACCGATCTGACTCAGGAGGCCGGTGCCACTGCAAAATGTGTCCGGTTGATGACACATGCGATTGGACTTTGGGCAAATCAGGCCTGAATCTTCTTGGTGGAGAGTATTCTCGCTGGGGGATTCATGGATCAGAATTCAAAGGTCACCGTTGGAAACATCAGTCACCGATTGCGTGAATGGATTCATGAAGTGAATAACGCTTTGTTCATCACTAAAGG
Source organism: uncultured Oligoflexia bacterium (assembly GCA_964460155.1). Lineage (GTDB taxonomy): Bacteria > Bdellovibrionota_B > Oligoflexia > Silvanigrellales > Silvanigrellaceae > RFOM01. The sequence goes on from CAYWSV010000084.1 coordinate 2,765, forward strand.
GTTTCTCGAGGAAATCGAGGCTGATGCAAAGTCGCGCGCGTATTTGAAGCAACACTTCGATCACGACAATTTTCTTGAGATGATTCAGACAGTAAGTCGAAGCGTTGAACGCATCGATCGCAACGTGCAGAAGCTCAGGAAATACGCTCGCGAAGACGTTTTTAGTGAAAGTGGTGTTGAGCGTCCAACTCGGCGTTCGGAAAATTTGCTCGGTTAAATTCATCTCATTTCTTCATTTATTCTCTCTTTTTTTGAATAAAAAAAATGAACCGCTGGGCCGTTCGGTGCCCTTCGGTTCGGTCGTCCCTCGGAGGAGGGAAAGTGATTGGTCATATTTTGAGAGGATAACTTTTAAGGCTGGAGTTCAAAAGGAAGGCCAAAGTTTCTGGAAGGCGAAGCCCGCATCCGAACGATGCTGTCCTCGGGGAAGTCCGTATTTTTGGGATATTCCTAAGAGGGCTGTAGCATGGGGGGGGAGGGTCCGCAAGAGATTTTATCTCTGAAATTGCTCGCTATTTTAACCGGTCAGCCAATTTTTTTCGGGCGTCCGCGCCACCCTCAGCGCATGTTGTAAATGTCCGGAACCGTCGATGCTCCGGCAGTGACCTCGCGACTTGCATTGATGATGACGCCAACAGCGGAATCGGCTCCGGCTTCGACGATTCGAGCCACAGCCACGCGTTCTCTGGGGGTCAGTTCTTCGATGTTTAGCCCGTGGCTGCTCCCCGCCGGCATGAAAAGTTCTACATCATCGCCGACGCGGTACGGATTTCGGCCGTCGGTCCCTTGCAGGTAAACCGCGATACCCGGACCAGCAGATTGATAGCTTCCACCCTCTGTCGCAACGACGAAGCCTGGAGCTTGGTTGGGTCGGCCAGGCGCGGCAGGGTCGATGGGTACGTAGAGATTTTTGTTGAAGGGAATCAGAAGGTCGCTTGGTCCAATATGTGAAGACGAGTCTTCGGCAACAAGTGTGGCATAGCCACTTGAAGATGCCCGAACGACACCCACAGCTCCCGTATGGGTAAAGAGGTTTCCATCGGGCCTTATGGGGTCAAGATTGGTAAACACAGGAACTTCCCTGACCACCAAAAATCTCTCGCCTGGTCTTGGAGTTTGTCCGTCGAAGCGGGCAATTAAATTCTGTCCTTGTCCGGCAATCATAGGTGAGTTTGGGTCGGAGACAATTTCACCAACCGCGTTCACGTCTGAAGCGTAGAAACCTGGAATTCTGAACATGTAGGACGCGTTCAATGAGGGTTCACCAACGGTCAGCAGGTGCTGGTCGGCTTCCAGACGTGCAGGGTCAATAAACTCGCCGCTGGGACCGCTGAATCGTTGAACCTCCATGTTGAAGGTTTGCAGCGTCGCCAAATCGACCTTGGGCGGAGCAAACGGATCTTGTGTGCTTCCGGCGGCAAGCTCAGGCGCTTTGTCTTTGGTTGAAGGGTAAAAAAGAAGGCGTGTGCCGGGTTCGATTTTGTCTGGGTCTGTGACTTCGGGATTGAGCACCCAAAGTTTTGGCCACCACGAAGCATCATCCAGAAGTTGGTCCGAAATGTCCCACAGTGTATCGCCGGGTTGAACGGTGTACTCGAGTGGCGCCTCTCCCTCGCGCAGAGCGGGGATGCCTTCGGCCATTTTTTTAATGAGTTCGAGCCGCGCAAGGCGCTTTTCTTCTTTGCTGAGTTTCTTAGGGTCGGTTGCCGGTGCGTTCGCCACTGGTGGGGGCACGGCTGAGCCGTCGGGTGGGGGAGCAGCAGAACCTTGAACCGCATTGGGGTCAACCGGCGGCTGTTCGGGGGGCGGTGGAATACTTCCGTTATCGGGGCCCGCAGCCGCATTGACAGGTGGCGTGGTCGCAGCGTTTGGTGGTGGAGTGGCGGCCGCGTTGGGCGGTGTTGCAGCTGTGTTGCCTCCGTTGAGGTCGAAGCCCGTTTCTGCACCCGCAGCATTTTCGCCAGAGGCTTTATTCTTTTTATCGTTATTTTTGACAGATAGGTCATCGCCCAAAGAGCCGTTTCCGTTGTTCAGGCCGAAGTTTGTTGCACCCGAGTTCCCTGCATTTTTGCCAACGGCGCCATTTCCTCCTCCAAGACCGTTTCCGCCCGCATTATTGAGATTGTTCCCACCACCGCCGGCGTTGTTGAGATTGTCACCTCCGCCACCAGCGTTATTGAATCCGTTGTCTCCGCCACCACCGGCAGCATTGGAGTTGAGATCATTGTCTAAATCGTCGCCGGAGTTTTTTTGCCCCGAATCGCCAGCTGCTGAATTCAATTCTTCGCTGTCGAGCACGTTGCCCGAGGAATTACCCGAAGATTTTTTTGAATTGTCGACTGAGTTGGCTGCGTTTATGTTGCCTAAGTTGTTAAAATCGTTCTGACCGACGGCGTTTCCGCAAACGGCAAGTGCAGCGACGGAAAAAACACTTAGACGACTGCGGAGCTTCATTGTGCGCCGCCTCCACTCACTTTTTCGAGAGATGCGCGTGCACGCAGAGCTAGTTGTGATTGCGGATTTAATGCGATGACTTCACGAAAGAGTTGAGCTGCCCGCTGGGGTGCACCCAAAATTTCATGCGAACGCGCCTCAAGCCATTTGGCACGAATTAATTGTGGGTCGTTTGGATGTTGCAGATAAAAAGTGCGCACGTGTGTGAGTGCCTGTTGTGCGCTTTTAAGCTCAACATAAGCTTCGGCGAGCGTGAGTTCGGCGATCGCACTGAGTGCGTTGTTCGGGAAACGTTGCTGAAAATTCTCGAGAGCTTGTGCGACCCGCCCAAATTCGCGCTGTTCTAAGAGCATCAGTGCTTTGTCGACGATTTGCTGAGGTTTTTCGAGTTCAAGAACAGATTGCCGCTTTTCAACATCGTTGTCGTTTTCAAAACGATCGATTGGACCTTCGCTTGCCAGTGGTGGAACGGGATTCTTCTTTTGCGCAGGATTTTGCATCGCGCTTAAATTTGTTGGTAGGGTCACGTCATCATACAAACCCGAGCGTTGGCCTTTGAGGATAATGTCGAATTTTCTTTGCAGCGTCGCGACTTTTTCTTTGAGTGACATCACCTCCACTCTGAGCATCGCAAGCTCTCCGCGTGCCTGTGCTGGCTCAGCACTCGGTTGGTTCTGCGCAGAATGTGTTGTGCCCTGAGGCGGTGGATTCTTCATTGTCGACGAATTGCTCTGTGCCGTTGTCTGGGCGTTTGCAGCGGCTGCAGAACTTGCAGGGTGATTTTCTTTGTTCCCCTCGGTTGCAGGACCTGTTGAGGGAAGAGCTCCTGCAGTTGCCGGAGCTGCTGGGGCAAGAGAGCCCGCACCCGTTTGAGGTCCGCTGGTCGTAGGCGTTGAAGACGAAGGTGCAGAAACACAGCTCGCGGCGCAGGCCAAACCAGCCAAAAGTGTTGTCACCGATGGAATTGTCATCGATGAGGTACGGCAGGGTTGAGCGCGTCTGGACAAAAGCGAAGCTTTCATTGCAGTCTTTCTCCTCATACTAGGCCCCGTTCGGATGTTAATTGAAGTGGCCTATGCTGCGAGTGGACTTCTTTGCCCCCGCGTCAACTCACGCTGCAAAAAGGGGCATGAGTAGCCAAATCGATGGAGAGACTTCGATGACGAATGACACTTTGCCTTGGATTTTGATGACCGGCACGACCCGTGGGTTAGGGAGAGCCCTTGCGCAGCAACTGCGTGCGGGCGGATTTGCGTTCTGTGCGCCGGCTCGCGCAGAGAGCTTGAACCTGTGCGTCGACAGTGCCGATCGCTGTTTGACGTGGGACTGTGCGCGTCCGTGGCATGAGAATGATTCGGCTGAACTTTTAAAATTTTGCCGCGAGAATCACGTTGTAGGTTTCATTCATGCGGCGGGAATATTGGGTCCAATGGAGAGCACTCCAATGCCCTCGGATAGCGAGGAATGGACACGCTGGTGGGCGGACTATCATGCAGCCGTGGCTGTGAATTTTACTGAAGGGAGTGCACTTGTTCACGCACTGCAAACCCTTCTCAAGGGGTATACATCTTCAGTTCAGGGCCAACGCCCGCCATTTGTCATGCATTTGTCGAGCGGAGCTGCGGTTAAGCCGTATGCGGGCTGGAATGCTTATTGTGCGTCGAAGGCTGCCATGCTGATGGAATTTAAGTGTCTTGCAGCTCAGCGCAGCGCAAAAGAATTATTGGTTTTGTCGGTCGCACCCGGAACAGTCATGACCGACATGATGCGGCAGGTTTTGTCTGCGCGGCCCGATGATTTTCCTGCGATTGGAAAATTTAAGGAGCTCGAAAAAACGGGAGGACTCGTGAGTCCTGAATCAGCTGCACATAAAATTTTTAGTTGGCTGACTGAGAGTCCCCTTGAAGAACTTGGACGCTGGCATGGCGAGCTTTACGACGTGCGCAACAAGAGCTGATGGATGAAAGTTTGGACCCGCTTCCAAGCGTCCTTGGAACTCTGGGAAGCTGTGTGA
>CAYWSV010000084.1:7242-13681 GCA_964460155.1 uncultured Oligoflexia bacterium
ATTTGTTAGATCTTCGATATTCGATTTGAGTTGTTCGAGTAGACGAAGAGCTTCTTGGGTCAGCCGCTGAGCCTCGATGCGTGCAGCTTCAATGCCCAGCAGACTCACTGCTGTCAGTTTGTTTTGGTCAACGTCTTTTCCTGCAGTTTTTCCCAGCTCTGCACTGCTGCGCGTGACGTCGAGAACGTCGTCGATAATTTGGAATGCGAGACCTGTTGTGATCCCCAGCTCTTCGGCGGTGGTAACCAAGGGTTTAAGTGTTTCGGATTTTCGACATGACTCGGGCAACAATGTGTTTAAAGAAACACCCGAAATAACTCCAAGTGCAAAGGCTGCGCCCAACAATGCTCCGGTTTTCAGGTTGTGGATTCCGCAGAGAGTGTTCCAGTCGGCTCCTGAATTTTGCTTGCTCAGGGCCAAATCTTTCCATTGTCCGCCAATCATGCCGAACAAACCCGAGGTGCGCGAGAGGACTTCGACGCAGGTTAAAGCTGCTGCTGGCGGCAGGCCCGATTCGGTTGCTGTGGTCAGAGCATAAAAGGCTTGTGTCAGAAGTGCATCGCCCACAAGCAGCGCATTGGCTTCGCCAAAAACCTTATGAGTTGTTGGTTTTCCGCGCCTAAAATCGTCATTGTCCATACACGGAAGGTCATCATGAACCAGCGAATAAGTGTGGACCAATTCAACAGCCGCAGCACAGCGCAGGACGGCTGGATGAGCCGCAGGTGCACCGCAGGCCTCGGCAATGAGGCACGTCAGCAGGGGTCTGACACGTTTACCACCAGCCTCAACCGGATACAGCACGGCCTGCAGAATGGCCTGTGCTTCGGAGTGAGATAAATTTCTTTTGACTGCGGGAAGACCTTCGCCCGAGCGCAAGATTGTTCGCAGTGTTTCTTCAATATTTTCGTTGAGCGTGACCAATGGGAACCTCCGACCAGCGGGCGGAAAAGGTTCTATCCCATTTTTGCGCTGATTTCATGTACGACGGTTGTAAGGCCGTTGATGATGAATTGGACCGCTACAGCCGTGAGAATCAGACCCATAAGGCGAGTCAGTAGGTTGAGACCCGTTGTTCCGATGACCCGATAAAGAAGAGGGCCGAGCTTCAGAACAAGATTGCACAAAGCAACGGCTAAAACGATGGCCAAACAAAGCATGAGCAAACTGGGTGTGGACTTCGTTTTCGAGGACTGAAGGACGACAGTAGAAATTGCTCCGGGGCCAGCAAGTAGAGGGGTGGCCAATGGAAAAACTGAAATGTCATCGCGGTGCAGACCTTCGTCGCGTTCTTCTTCCTTTACGCGGGTCCTGTTTGCTCCCAATTGCTCGATACCGAACTTGAATAGAAGAAGACCACCTGCAATCTGAAAGGCAGGCAGCGTGGTGCCGAAGAAATTAAAGAGAGACATGCCTGTGACGGCGAAAAAGATGAGAATCAGGCACGCAACAAGCGTTGCTTTTCGCCTAATTTTGACCAGAGATTCAGCTGTAAATCTGTCTGTTAGACCCAAGTAAACTGGAATAACTGCAAACGGATCAACAATCACAAAAATAGAAATGAACGAGTTTAAAAAATGCGTCAGCTCAGTTTTCATCGCAGGCTCAATAAATTGGTCGCCGGGTTTGATTTCATTGAGGCTTCGTAGAGTTCGCCTAATTTGCTGAAGTAAAGTTTGAAATCCGATGGAGCCGACTGCGTCCAAAGAAAATCGGGATGCAATTGAGTTATCCATTCACCGCCGATGATTTCACCTGCCGCATTAAGTTCCAAAATATATTGATAACTCATGCGATAATCACCAACATCCTGTTGCCCGGTTTCGTTGAAATTCTGAAGATTCGGCGGATCGATTTCGATCTTGAGACGTATGTCTGTCTGCAGTTTAATTTCACGGACGGTACCCGGCGCGGCTTTGCCGGGAGTTGGTGGCTGTTCACCCAGAATGTAGGATTTGTATTCGAAGACGGGATAATTCCAAACCTCGGCGCCATTGACCAAATCACCCACGAGCGGCTTGTTCCATTCGCCGATGTAGTTGGCAATGAGCAAATGGAAGGATCCTGCGTTGACGTCTTGGCATTCGCTCAAGCCCTGAGGAAAGCCTGTTTCGCCCGTGGTTTCCCAACCGGCTTTGGGTTGAGTATTGCAGCGCGCACCGACGAGTCGGACTCCGCCGTCGGCAAATTGAGCCATATACAATGCAAGGAGTGCTTTGACGTCGGACGCGCCAAACGGAACTTCGATGCCCTCGCTACTGCGCACGACAACTGGTCTTGGCTCTTTGAAGAGAGCCGATGCAGCAGCCCAGCCGTTACATAATCCGCGCCATTTTTCATCGGTTGGGTTGTTACGTTTGCGTTCGTAATCGACCAGCGGATAAGTCCAATTGCCGGTGAGAATGTCGTATTTTTCGGCCGGAGAGAGTTCGAGTCTCTCCTTGAGCGACATTTTCATTACCTGATCTTTGCTCGGCAGGGCATACGATTTGAAATCAGTGTTTCCTTTTGCATTCCATCGCCATGCCAAACCGCCACGATAATTCGGCCAGTAGCTATCTGACCAAGGACGCACGTCGCGCACAGCCTCGGCGGCCATTTTCAGCTTATCGAAGCGCCGTTCGAGCAGTTTGTTATTGGGCAAAATATTGAGAGGGTTGTTCACCTCATCCCAAGCTTGTTGAGTTTTACTTTGATCTTTTGAACCAAAAAACTTGCAGCCCGAGGTCGTGGTCAGTGCCAGACTCAGGCCCAGAATATAAATTGACGTCATGCCAGTCTGCCGCCTCATTGCCACTCTCCGGACATGCGAACATACGGTTAGAGTGTGTACCTGCCGGCTGCGAAGAGGAAGAGTGTATTGCGGGGTATGTCACATCCGCGACGGTGCAGGAATTCCCAGCAGTGCAAGCCCCTCTTTCATAATGCGGGCTGAGGCCTCTACGAGCTTGAGGCGTGAATTGCGTAAATCACCCTCGGCCGAGCGAATCGGACAAGCCTCATAAAAGCGGTTGAAGGTCTTAGCCAAATCAAACAGGTAACCTGAGATGACGCTTGGGCGCTGTTGGGCGGCCGACTGGTGCGCAAATTCGTTGAAGCGTGTGAGGTGGAAGAGCAAAGCGCGTTCTTCGTCGGCTTCAAGTTGAATTTTCGATGCGGATTCGGGGCGCCCTTGTTTTTCAAGAATATTGCAACAGCGCGCATGCATGTACTGCAAGTACGGGCCTGTATCTCCATCGAGTTTCAGCCACTCTTCTAGAACAAAGGTGACTTGTGTCGAGTTGTCGACGCGTAACATTCCGTACTTTAAGGCACCGATAGTGACCTGTTTTGCCGTTTCTTTGATTTCGGCATCGGTCCAGTTTCCGCGATAGCGCTCGAGGTAATCTTGAGTCACCTTGTTTTCCATTGCGGATCTGAGTTCGAGCAAGCGCAAGCCATTCATCGAACGGGAACTAAAGGCTTTGCCATCGGATGTATTTACGGTTTCATAAAGCAGGGTGGACGATTTACTCGCCTGCGGATAGCCAATCAGTTCGGCTGTTTTATAAAGCTGTTGAAAGTGAAGTTTTTGCCGCTGGTCGACAACCACAATGCTCGACGTCACATGTGGGTCAGCGAATTTTCGTCGCAGCAACTCGAGATCTTTGGTGATGTAAAGTCCGTTGCCGTCGGATTTGAGGAACATCGCGAATCCAAGTTTGTATGGACTCAGATCGATGCCAATGGCTCCTTGGTCTTGAATAAAATGCCCTTCGGCGAATTTTTGTTTCACGAGCTCACGCGAGGGCTCGTCGCATTCACTTTCAAAAAACCAGGCATCAAAAGTCACGCCGAGCCAGTCGTAAATAGAGCGCAATTGATCGAGGCTCCATTCGCGTGTTTCTTTCCACAGGTCGTATGCTGGTCCGTTTTTGTTTTGCAGCTGTCGCAATATTTCGGCGATTTGTGCGCGATTGCCAGCCTCCAGATCGGTTCCTGTGTCTTTTTTGATAGCTTCGTCTGCGAGAGCGTAAATGTCTCCGAGCCAATCCGCTTGGTTGGTTGTCGGCAGAGCGTCTTTGAATCGATTTTGGATGTACCAAATCGTTTTGGCGATATGCGCTCCGAGGTCGCCCGGATAGGTGGCCTTCACAACATCGTGCCCTGCATAGGCAAGAATTCGGCACACTGCATCACCCAGCACCAAGCAGCGCAGGTGGCCGACGTGCAAGGCTTTGTGCGTGTTGGGTTGTGAATATTCGACAACGATTTTTTCGCGTTTTGCTGCAGGGATCTTTTCAGCTTTGAAAAACGTTGAAGCACCCATGCGCTCGAACAATTGCTGACCCACATTCGCTGGGTTTTGATGAAAGTTCAGATAACCCGCGACAGCATCGATCTTGGAAATCATGAGTCGTTCTTTTGAAAGAATACGTGCGGCGAGGTCCTGTGCAATTAGGGGAGGAGCCTTACGCAGAGTTTTTGCGAAACTAAAACAAGGGAAAGCAGCTTGTCCCAGACTAAACTCTGGTGGAATTGTGAGCAGAGCGGCGATTTGGTCGTCCGAGAGAGTTTGCACAGACTCTGCACCAGCGCTGAGCTCTGCGAACGCTTCGCGAATGAGGTTGACGATCTCTTTGCGGAACGGATCGAAAGTCCAAATGCCTTCAGACATAGCCTGCGCTCTCCAGTGGCGGTTGCAAATTCATGCGGTCTCGGCACTCAGGGCAGAACGAATAGGCGCTCTACGGTGAGTTCCATCATGGTTTGGTAGGGGCCTTCATCACCCAGAAGACCGGCGTTATGCAAGTGACCATCGGACCACGTGAGCCCGACGCCGCCATAGGGCATGTCATCGGCACGCCAACTTGGGATCTCGTTCCACAGCACGCTGCGCGCAGGCGTCATCTCGTAAAGCTGCTTGGCGCGCTTGCTTTGGTAGGTAAATATCGAGGCGTGAATGTTGGAGTCGAATTTTTGCAGAATATCCGCGAGTTTTTCGGCAGAAGTCGTATTGGCAATGCGGTGAATGCAAACAATCGGAGCAAAAGCCTCTTCGCGGGTCAGGCGGATCTGTTCTAGAGTTTTTGCAGAGGCGTTGGGATAAATCACCAGAGTGGGGGCCAAATGGTGGTCGGTCGGGTTGTGTTCACCCGCACTCCAAACCTCGGCGCCGCACTCGAGGGCCTGATTCAGTAGATTCATTGCCTTTTCGAAGGCAGCACGGCCAATCAGTGGGCCGACAACTGTGTCAGGGGACTGCGGGTCACGCGCGCGCGCGAGTGTCGAGGCGGTGTGTCGCAAATGTGCCACGAGGTCGTCGCAGATTTCGTTTTCGAGCAAAAGATGTTGCAGCGAAATGCACGACTGGCCTGAATTTCCAAATGCACTGCGGGCGAGATCTTGGCTCAGACGTTCGAGCTCCCATTTGGGAACATCATTGCAAACAACGCAGGCGGCAGTTGAGCCAAGCTCAAGAATGAGTTTGCGATCCCAGTATTTTTGTCTCAATTCAAAGCCAACCTTGCGGCTTCCGGTAAAGCTGATGAGTGGTGCAGGAAGTCTTTCGAGGGCTTTTGCGACCCCCTCATTGCTCGCGAAATAGAACGCAAAGCTATCGGCATCTGCACCCGACTCGACGAGCCATTCGTTGATGAGAGTAAACAGTTCAAGACTTTGCAGAGGTGGTTTGCAGACAAAAGGCAAGCCGAGTGCAAGGGCCGGAGCGATCTTGTGAAGTGTTAGATTTAACGGAAAGTTGAACGGTGTGATGGCAAACAATGGCGCAAAGGTGAAGCGTTGCGACATAGCTGTGTGACCACCCTGAAGGGCATCCGAGAAATCATAGGCTTTTGGTTCGCACAAGCGCTGAGCCGCATCGCGTGTTTTATTGAGCGTCTGAACTGACCGCCGGACTTCATTGAGACACGCCGAAAGTGGACGACGTGTTTGAGCCACCATCATGCGCGCTAGTTTGTCTTCATGGCTTGCGATTTTCTCTGCCAGATTTGCGAGGATGGCACAGTTGCGTGTGACCCGCTGCGAAGTTACAGGGGAGAGGGCGGGGCGGCTCAGAATACCGCGCAGGACCTCGACCGATTTTTGAAAAAGCTTTTCGTCGTCTGTCAAATTCAGGCCGTTCAAAAGCATGTCTTTACCCTGCGCAAGTTGGAAGGGGCGCGAAACACATGGCGGAAAAACCTTCTGTAAAGCAGATTCTGGAAGTGTACTATGCACTGAGAGCTTCGGGCGTGCAACGCTTACCCAAACCACTTCAGCGTGCGCTTCCTGAACGTCGTGTGAGCGGAGGGACTCTTTTTCTTTTCGACTTCGTCTCGAGTGGGTCAGCCCATGACAGTCCGCCATCTCTTTTGAAACGCCTCATCGAAAGGCTTCCGTGGGGCAGTGGAGTCGACGTCTCTGCTGTGTTCGATGTTCAGCCCAAATCGCCTGAAGT
>CAYWSV010000085.1:0-13553 GCA_964460155.1 uncultured Oligoflexia bacterium
TGCCCTTCGTTGCAAAGATTCTTCCCAACGGAGATACCGACGAAGAAAGCAAGATCATTTTCGAAACCCGAAAGATTCTCTCCATGCCCGACTTGCCGGTTGAAGCAACGAGCGTGAGAGTCCCAACTTTTGTGGGACACGCGGAATCGGTCACGGTGGAAACCGACAAACCCGTCGATCTGGCTCTGTTGGAAAAACTGATTGCATCTTCAAAGGGCATAACAGTGATTCCAAATGAAAACCCAACCCCCCGCGACGGAAGCGATGATGAGCCCGATGTCTCGTTTTTTCCGACTCCACGTGAGGTTCAGGGGCGTGACGATGTTCTGGTTGGCCGTTTACGCACAGCCAAGGTTTTTGCGAATGGCGTGTCACTTTGGCTGGTCTCTGATAATCTTCGTAAGGGAGCTGCTCTCAACGCCCTTCAAGTCGTTGAGACGTGTGCAGGGAAGGGACTCTTTGGCTAACTGAAGCCAACGGATGACATTCCTGCAGAGCTCGTTGAAGAAATGATGAAAATCTTTCGAAGGAGATCTTGGAATGGCAGTTCGGCCTATCTCTCATTCACTCGCCTTGGGCGCAGTCATTGCTGTTGCTGCCGGCTGCGGTCGGACAGACGAATTGGCTGGTGCCAGCCTGCAGTCGATCAATTCAACGGACGCTCTGCAGGACGCAAGTTTTTTCGCAGATACCTCAACAATTCAAGACGTGAGCCTGCGCGACAAGGATGGCACCTCGACAGTGGTGACACCATCCTATTTGCCCAAGGCCGGGCAGGCCTCAGTTGAGCTGGAGCTCGTGTTTTATCCGCGTCTCTCTGTGCCCGCCCAATCTAGATTTGTTTATGACAAATCCAAATGGACGATCGTCATTGGCAAGAACACTCACTACGTGACCGGCGCCGACATTCTTGAAATCAAAGAAGATGGCAATTTTACCTCGGGTGAAGTCCGTGAGGGCCAAATCAAAATGCGGATTCGTCTGACCACGCTTCCGCAGTGGCCCGACAAGTTCACAAGTGATGCAGCGATGGATCTTGTTGATGGTCGCAAAGCACTCAAAATTCAGCCGTACTACAGCCTTGAGGGTGCAGTTCCGCCAGGAAATTCCGGGACCATTCAGGGACTCTCGGCAACCTACATGAAGGACGACATCGGGACGATTGTTGCTCCCGCCAGCATTGGCTCAACGACCGTGAGTGATGGTGCTTTTTCATTCGACTTCTCGCCTCCGTCCGACACAACAGCAGCGGATACATCGACAGGCTCGATTACGTCTGTGGGTAAATCCAATGTTTCTGGTTTTGTGGTTGTGTACTGGAAAGATTCGGAGTGCAAAGCCGGCGGATGGACGTTCAAGCCCAACAAGGTTTTCGATAAAAGCAAATCTTTTGCTGACCTCTCATGTAATTATCCGGGTCTTGATGCGGCCGTTTCAGGAACAACATCCTGTTCGTTGGGTTGTTCGGCTGACGTCGTTGATGACTTTTTTGGGAAGTCGGCAAATGACATCGCTATTCCTCCCGAGTTTCCGAGCTCCAATGGCACAGCCAACGCAATTAAACGCGGCTGTCTCAATATTGTTCGGGTGTCTTCTGATGGGCGTACAAGCTATGCGGTAAATGACGCACTCAATTCGGAAGCGTATGGAATGATGGTTTATCCGTTGGATTCTGCGGGTAACATCGGCATGACCCGCTCGCGTTGTCTAAAGGCGCAGACATTTGATGTCGTTTTTCCAAGTTCTAAAAAATCACCGGAACTAGGCAAGGCAAAGAGTGATTGCTTTGTTGCGACAGCTGCGTCGGGATCAACCAAAAGTTCGACTGTACATTACTGGCGTGTGTTGCGTGACGTTTGGCTCGACAGACTGGGCGTGAGTTCGTTCTATTATAAGCACGCACCTCGCTGGGCCGCATGGCTCGAGCAACGTCCTCAATTTAAACCCTATGTGAACGCAGTGCTTGAATGGAGCGGACGAGCTTTTGTAAAATTGTCTCAATGGATGAATGTCATTGGTTCGAATGCACAGAAATCAGGAGAGCAGACACTTTCACTTCTCAAGCAGCTTGTGGTCTCGCAAGCGTATGCTGCCGATGCACCAGCAAAGAAGGAAGACGCTGAAATTCCGGGACTGAAGTATCCGCACGGTTCAGCGGCAACCACACTGATGCTTGGTGGAGGTCAGATTCGTCCTTCGGAAGATAAAGCACTTTACGATTTGTCTTACAAAGATAAAAAACCCGGGTTCTTGTTTGTGGCACAATCGTTCCGCTTGGCTGATTTCGGTGGTGAGTTAGGTTTAGGCTATGAACTTGGCGGAGTCGCAATGCGCGGCAATAGCGCGGATGCCAACAAAACCGAAATCTCTCTCTCAGGATTTGGTGGTGGTCTTTTGGGTGAATATCGTTTGCGTATTGGCGAAAATCCATGGGTCTCTCCGCGCATCTCGGCGGTGTATGGAAAAATGCGTATGCGCGAGGAGGCTGCAGCCGTGTCTGCGACCTCTACAAACTCGGGCAGCGGTACGTCCAATACAGGCTCGGAAATTTCCCCAAGTGGCACAACTCCTGTATGGCAAACTTACACAACAATTCGCGGGACTCTGGATATCTCGATTACGCGTCTGTATGGCGATGATTCAAATCTCATTCGATACGGATATGAAGCCGAGGATATGATGTTGTCTTTGTTTGCTGGTCTGCATGCTAATAATGGTAAAGTGATTTCCACATCCGGCTTGCAGTTGGGTGGTGGTATTTCTTTTATGTTCCGTTAATAGAAATATAAGCAATCAAAAAAACAACCGCGGTCTCGGGCCGCGGTTGTTTTTTTATAAAGCTGATATTTAGGCAGCATTACCGTTGCGCGAAAGTGCAATGCGATCGCGCTCGTTCACGATGTATGGCCTCATCAGACTCATAAGTTTCGTATTTTGTCTGGTCGAAGAAAACCCTGATGACTTAAGAAACTTTATTTCCTTGATGATCTCCTCCATCTGCCAGAGAACTTCAACAGGAATGAGAATTTCAACATCGGACACACCTGCTTCGGGCGCGCTGGGTTCGGTCCGAAGTTCAGGAACTTGGGAAAGCGTCAGAAAGCGGTGCAGCATAGGTCGTCCTCTTCTTATGTTACCCTTAAAATCGGCTTGTTTTCGTGAGACCTGAATTTTTTAGGTTGTTTGAAATCAAAAGAAGGAGAATTTTCCGTGAATTTCAAACGTTTTGCGGAGCGCGGAGGATTCAAGTTGTTGGCTGTTGCCCGGTTGTCAGCGCCCGCATATGCGCTGGTCAGCTACTTGCTGAACGGGCTTGTTGCTCGTGTCGAGGAAGTGGTGACGAGTGCCGGTGAGCTGGCCCTTATTCTGGGCGTCACCGAAAGACAAATCAAATCGGCACTGACTGAGTTGAGTGATTCCGGAATTGTCCATGTCACGGAAAGAAATGGATCGACCTGTCTTCTTAAAATGAATTTAGACCCAACACAGTGGCGCAATTTGGCCAAGACTCCCGAGCGCAGTGGGCGCACGGGGTTGGGAGACGCGAAGAATGTGAGGACTCTACATCCGCAGCCTCCCGTTCCGAACGGTTCATTTCCTGTTGATACCGATAAGATTGCGGAGGATCAGGGCAAAGGTCGTTCTAAATCCAAAAAGTCAGCAGCCTCTACTGAGGGTCTGACTGCGCATGAAGCTCTGGTTTTTCCGGCACGCAGTAAGACTGGAAATCATCTTGTGTCTATCAACGGCGGACGTCTCGAATCACATCATCCGAAAGCTGTTCGATCGAACTCTGAACAGTCTGATGTTCCCAGCAGTGTCGAACATGAGTCGCAGAGAATTTTTGAATCATTTCTGAAGACGCGCGGTGTTGATGCGGATCTCGACGAGGCCAAAGAACAGGACTACGCGCGCTTGCTCGCGGAGTCGCATCCTACCGAACATGTCCTTCAACTTATCACTCACTTTGGTAAAGAAGTTCCATCTTTGGCTCTTCTTGCTGGCGCATGGATGCACTATTCGGATACCTTTCATAAACATCAGACCGAGCAGATTGATCTCGAGAGCTATAGGCAAAGACACCAATCAGCAGAGAAAAAGATTCGGACATTGGCGAACACCGAACTGAAGAAAGCACAATCGCACAAAACTATCTTGAGCGCAGATGAGCAATTGCTGCTTAGAATTTTTCTTAGGCATGACCAGCCACGCAAGCAGCTCTACTGGGCATTGAAAGTGAGAGAACGATATCCTCACCTTCATGATTTTTTTGCGGTGACTGCAGATCTTGCGCTTCCGCCTCTGCAAGCAGAGACAAATCACAAAAAGCCCTGAGCGCGTATAGAAGACTTTTTGAAGCGATAAACAAATTTTCTGTCTTTACGGCGCGCAAATTGGATCTTCAGGACGCCGTTCTACAAGGTATTTCGCTTCCACCCAGCGGACTCGCGTGACTCCACCGTTGTCATACAACGTCACATACATCATCAGCTCGCCATCTAAATTTTCCTGAGTGAGATGCCTGTATACGAGTTGTCCGTTTGTTGCTGTGTCGAAGGGCTGGCCTTTTGCCGATGATAAATAGGTGGAAATACCGCTTCTGGGTGCGCCAGCAACCTTCATATATTCACACAAACGCGTTTTGGCGATTGGTGTTTCTGCAGTTGGAGTTCCATCGATTGGTTGCTCGGGAACGGGTGTAGGTGTGACGTTCGTCCCTGCGTCTGGAGTGACTGAATCGGCTGTGGGAGTCACCACGATTGAGGGAGTTTCTGTTGGTGTTGGTGTCGGTGTTGCTGCAGCCGTAGCTGCGGGGCTCACAACCGGTGCTGGCGTTGGAAGAATCGGAGGCGGAGGTGGTGTTTGCTGAGGTTTGGGCTGTGGTGGTGTGGTGCCGCTGGGCAACGCGCTGCGTGCGCGCGTGCCGAGCGCAGCAGAAATTCTTTGAACATCTGCATTTGTGCTTGCACGTTGTTCAGCCAGAAGGGTGTTTAAATCAAAAATTGCTGACTCAAGTCCCAACAAACGAGCTGTTTTAATTAAACGCCCAACGCCATCGAGACTCCAGCTGCCTTTATCTGGGCCCGTGTATAATGCGACTCCAACGGCGCCCGACGACCTTTCGGATTTGGCCTCGCTCATAAATTGCGAGGGTTTTGATTCGCCTACATGATAAAGTTGCGGATAAACCCATGAAACAATTCCACTGTTCAACCAGCGATACCAATCGATACTGAATGTCTGCAACGAATTCTGCCGACGCTGTGAGCTGAGTGAGATTTTCGCACCCGCACTGCGCGCAGGATGAGTGACTTTGGCTGCGAAGGAGGTGAAATTATTTGCGCCTCGAATAGACGTTGCAGCTCCGAACTTCGTATGAGGAGCAAAATTGTCGCACAAGTGGATTTCCTTGGCGCCGTATTGCGTGACGACTTCCTTCAGGAGAGAGGAAAAGAAATCATCGAAGTTGCCTTTGTATGGGTTGATTCGAATCGAGGGGACCGTATGGAATGACTCTTCGAATCCAGCCCAACCGCGGTCTTTATTTGCTCGCCACAAGGCTGATTTAACGGGAACGATATTTCCCCATTCAAACCAAGGAACAACTTGGATGCCGAGTTGTTTTCCTTGTCGCATCAGGTCGGCAAGCGGATCACCTTCGGATTCCGGACAAACCTCGGGCCCACCAAATTTTTTCATTGTGCTGGATTTGTATAGTGTACACCCGCGCGACCAAACATCCACAAAGACCCGTTTTAACCCAATGCGTGCTGCCATCGTAATCATGTGTTTACGGCCTATCGCCGTATCCATATATCCGTTTTCGCGGGTCACGAAACCGGTCACAGTTGTGTTGGTTGACGCTGCTGCCTCTGCTTCGGCATCGATTGTTTGTTTCTTCTTACAGCCCGTGAGCGCGACAATTGCGCAAACGACGAGGCTTAGGTTGAATGTTAAAATTGTGCGCACGGAAGCGGACTTCATGCAAACCTCCGCGGCTGCGGACCGTCGTCGACGGACTCCCGCCGTTAAATCCGGTAGGACATCGGCATTCCTTCGCTCAATCTTTAGGATTTTTTGATTTTCAAAGAGCTCTAAGAATCGCCAAGTGCCGGTTTCTAAATTTGAATTCGCCATTTCGCTCACGTAGACTCAGAGCAACCTGTTCAAGACATGCAACGCGGGAGTATCGAATGCTGAAATCATGGCTAGATCATGCGTATTGGCGTTTTGCCATTGTGCTTATTCTTGGTTTTGCCAGTGGTTTGCCGCTTGCGCTGACAGGCGCCTCGCTTCAGGCCTGGCTGGCGACTGATAACGTCGATATCGCAACCATTGGTTTCTTTTCTCTTGTCGGTTTGCCCTATACGTTCAAATTTCTTTGGGCTCCGCTCATGGATCGCTTTGAACCGCCTATTTTCAAGCGTCGTCAGGGTTGGTTGGTGATCACGCAATTGGGAACGGCGGGTGCGTTGGCACTGTTGTCCACACTGAGTCCATCACAAAACACCCATGTCTTTTCTCTCATTGCTCTTTCGGTTGCTGTGTTTTCGGCCTCACAGGATATTGTTGTGGATGCCTACCGGACCGATGTCCTTGAGCATCAGGAGCGCGGATTCGCCTCTGCTATTTACGTGTTTGGTTATCGCGTGGCGATGATTCTCTCAGGCGGAATTGCTCTCATTTGGGCCGATCCGTTGAAAGGGAATGGCTGGTCGTGGTCCAAAATCTATTTGATCATGTCTGGTCTCATGGTGTGCATCGCTGTGCTCTCGTTGATTGCTTTGCCCCCAGTTAAATATGTTCCCTCGGGCAAAAAATCGGAGGCGAAATCCGACGTCATTGGTTTTTTTGCAGTGGTTGTTGCAGTGGTCATTGGCTACCAATTCACAACACGGGTTGCGAATCCATTGTCAGCAAATTTTCTTGCGGGTTTTTTACCTCCGGTCGGCGACAAACCGCATCCCAATTTAAAAGCGTGGTCGGATCTTTTGGGATTGTTTATTGGCTTGTTCTTTACTTTACCGCTGGCTTGGTTTGCGTCGGTAAAGGCAAAGTATGAGACCCTCAATATTGCATTGAAAAACTATTTCTCAATGAAGAGTGCAGTTGCCATTCTGATTTTCATTATTCTTTATAAGCTAGGGGATGCTTTTGCTGGGGCTCTACTGACTCCTTTTCTTTTAAAGGGTGTTGGATTCGCACAGGCCGAAATCGGTGTGGTGAACAAGATTATCGGTATCTGGCTGACCATTTTGGGTGCATTGGTTGGCGGCGGATTGATGTTAAAATTAGGTTTATACCGCTCGCTTTTAACTTTCGGCATTTTGCAGTTGTTATCGAATCTGGGATTTTGGTTGGTCGCGACTCTGGGCAAGGGCGCATGGGGAAGTTTTGTTTTGCCAGCGTTTGATCTTGTTCTCGTGTCACTCAAAGACGCTACCGAGGTGGATTCTTTGTTGGTCTTTGCTGTGGGGATCGAAAATATTACTGGCGGAATGGGAACTGCAGCCTTTGTTGCGTTGCTCATGTCGTTGTGTAACCAAAAATTTACCGCAACTCAGTATGCACTGTTGTCTGCTTTTTCTGCAGTAGGTCGTGTCTGGGTGGGGCCGTTGGCGGGTGCTGCCGCATCATCCATAGGGTGGCCGACGTTTTTTATCATCTCAACCGTGATGGCTGTTCCTGGAATTATCATGCTGATTAAGTTGCGTCCTATCGTTTTTGATTTGGAAGCACCGAAGGACGCTGTTCTTACAGATGATTAAGAGACGCCGTTCTCGTTAGCGAAAAGCAAATGTAGTTCCAGAGGGTGTCGATGCTGCGCATCCCGTCGAGGTGTCGGCAAGCCAAGTCGAAAGAATTTCGGTCGGTGTTTTGTTAATAAACGGACTGGACGCATCGAGAGCTGCCGGAGTTTCTCCAAAATTGGTCGCAGTGTTAACAGCACCCAAAGAGTCAAACCACGCAAAATCACCATGCATCGTATAGTTGGGGTTCAGCGTTCTGCCGCCATCTGATGAATATCGTGCCGTCACATTGGTTCCCAGTGTGGTCATATTCAACCCTGCCGGCAGAGTTGCATCACTCTGATGCTTCGAAATCATTGCGGCGTTAATGGATGAAAACACACTCGCTCCAAAAATTCCTTGAGAAATCGGAATGCGTTTATCGAGGGTTGCATGAACCGAGAGGAACGCACCTTTGCCGCCGTCAGACCACTTACGCACAGATGCCAAAGACAACTTGGAGTTGAATGTAGCGTCGCGCAGTTGCAACAGCAGTGCGGCGTCGGCGGCGCTCATGCGGCCTTCTGTATAGTCTTTCATGAGATCAATCAGCTGTGGAGCCGTAGGTAAGGTTGAGGCATCCATGGCTGCCGAAGTGCCCTTAACGATAGCTTCAAGGAAGACTCGAAATTCCTTGTATGTGAAATTTGTGGGATTGATGTTTGTTGCAAGGCAATTGAAATATTTTGCTTCGCTGTAAACCGTGGTCCCCGCGCTCTTATTCGCTTGGAGCATTGAAGTGTTTTTTGCAAGCGCGATATGAGCTGTCATTCCACCGCGTGATGAACCCATGATATAGGAGACGGGCACATTTCCCACCGACAGGCCTGTAGGTGTCTGTGTCTTGATCTTGGAAATCACTGTGCTCGAATAATTAGGCAGAGCATTTGGCTCAACAAGACAATTTTGCGCTGCGAGAAGATCTTCAGCATCTGTGCCATAAGGGTCCGACACCCCAACAGCATCAAAGTAACGGCCAGTTGTATCACACGATGTCTTGCTGGCAGAACTGGTCAGGAATTTGCAGATAGGCTCGCCCGGAAAGGCAGGCGCAACAATGATGTGCGAGGATTGCAACGTTCCGAAAACCGCCGAGACTTCAAGAGCCGAGAGTCCGCGATCGCCAGCGTGAGCATAGAGAATTACTGGATACTGCTTGCTGGTAGCCGTAGGAACCGACACAAGTGCGCCATGAACGAGTGTATCTGCCGTGCCATCAGATTTCTTGCGTCGGTATTTCATAAGATACCAATCCGCTGCATCTAACGGCTGCGGAAATCCTACGGCGAAATCGAGGGTCTGGGCATTTCCGATGCGCTCGAAAGAGTCGATGCCTGCGCATCCCGTTGTGCGCGCTGTTTCGAGATGCTTGGCTGCGATTTTGTCGGTGAGGGTGGCAAATGCATTTTCGTTTGCTGGAGACGTTCCGAAATATTCGCTGGGTGTCTTGAGCGCATCACTGCTACCGTCGTTTGTCAGCCTCAGCTCGCGAGCGAGTTCATTCCAACGTTGATTCGCAGCTCGGACACCGTTGTCGGCGACATCATCGATACTCAAATCGCCTGCAGACTTTGGAATGTTAGTGTTGCTCGTCTTGCTGCCGCAGGCAGACAAAAACGTGGCAACAAAGAGGCTCGCGCATGAACGATTGAAGAAAGTCTTTGATTGAACAGTCATAAGCCCACCAAGTGTTCAGTTCTATTGTGCGAAGAATATATCAAGACACATACGCAAATCATATTTCAGATTGAAGTCATCGTCTGCCACGGTCACGGACAAAAACTTGCCGGCTCAGCTTTTTCTTTTCTAAAAGCTGAACGAGAATTTTATGGTGTTCAAGCCCGTGATGCTTTGTCTTGGGAGAATGGAATTCATGACTGTTCGGAATTCATATACGTGTGGTCTGTTGGCTCTTGTCGCAAGTCTTCCCGCAGTCGGGTGGGCTGAAGGAGTCGTGCGCGGCGAAGGTAAGACCTTACCTGAAAATGTGATTCGCGCGCGTCTTCCATTCCGTGCTGTCTCGGCTTCGAAAGGCTATTCTTCATCCGGTGAAAAAGGTGAATCCGGCTTTAAACTGAATCTTGCTGCGAGTGCTTTAGTTGTTGAGTACGGCTATACACCGGCAGTTTCTTTTCAGATTGTCGCGCCTTTCATTCTCAAAAATGAAATGTCGATGGATGGTTCAGCATTTCAGAGTTCATATCGATTCAAAGAAAAATATGACGAATTTATTTCTATCGCATCCCAAAAACTGGTTGACGATAAACTGTGCGTGAGTGTTGAGGCCTGTCGGGATGCTATTCAAAACAAAGGATTGTCACTTCCTGCATCAACTGACTTGGTCTTACCAACGGGAGAAAAATTAAGAGTCAAAGCAGGTGTGCCTATTAAAGACGTTGCCGCATCTTTGGTGACGCGTGCTGCACTCCCAGAGTCTGGGCAGACAGGTCTTGGCGATGTCGAAATTGGAACATTAGTGGCTCTTGCGGATCCGGAGGTCGGGCTTTGGAAAAAAGATTTGCCCGTAAATCTTTCTGTTGGGCTGGGCCTTCGTTTGCCAACAGGCTCATTTGTGAACGTCCCAGCTGCACAGCGTCCCACAGGACGTGGAACGCTTGATTTGGGGCTGCGCACAAATCTCGATTGGTTCATGCGTCCCAATATCGCTCTCTCTTTCCAGAACCAGTGGGAACAGATGCTGATGGATGGAAAGAAGAAAAGGTCTTCGCTGCTTGATTCGTCGACCCTCAACACAGCAGATCCTCTTGTTGCCGGTGCCGATCAAATTTCCAACGACAGCGCATATAAACGCACTGGAGCTCGGAATATCGGGTTTTTGAAATTGGCACTGGGTGCAGCTGAGGTCTCTGAGGCTCTCAAGCCACTTATTTTAAACGTGCAATGGAAGTATGATTTTGATCCGGAAACGACTTTGGGCGGTAAAAAAGACTCTGAGAAATCCGAAATTCAATCGATGCAGGCGGGTTTTACCTTCGACGGGCTTGTTTTGAAACTTCCCGTTCAGTTGGATGCCGACTACGAAATTCCGCTTGCCGGAAAAAATCGTACGCTGGCACCCGCCGTGCTGAGTACAACACTCAAAGCCTTTTATAGGCTCTGAATTATCACTTCTTTACAAGCGCGGTTGGATAGAGCTTGGTGGGGAAGTTGCCTTTCTTGCACATGTCACCTGAACGGTCGCCGAGGAACCACTTGTCTCCGTCAACCTTCACAAGATCGTGTTCACCTTTGCACTCTTTGGCTGGCTTCGCGCCAAGTTGAGGACAGCCTGTTTTGTGAATGTCGACAGCTTCTCCGACTTTCCAGTCTTTCTTGCCGCAGAATCCAGCTTGATTCATGAATTGAACCGCGCCATCGGATTTTGCAGTCAGAGTGCGGGTCTTGAATCCAAAGAATGCGTTTTGCGCACCTTCAACAGCCTTGGATTCTCCGCGCAATTCCCACTTACCAGCAACATCGAGAGTAAAGAGTGGCTGCATGCAGTCTTTGTCGCCAAAAACAGTGAAGTCGATCTTCCACTCTTTCTTAGTCATGGGGAACGTACGTTTGAAGTACGTTTCACCGCCTTGACCATTGGGCATCGACTCGCATTTTTCGCTCGTCCAGTTTCCGCTGAGGTCAATTTTTGTGTCCGATTTTTCGGAAGCAAATGCTGTTGAGTTGAGAGCTGCGAGCAGTGACAATGAGATTAAACCAAAAAGTTTCACAAAAACCTCCAAACAAGAGTTTAAATGGGCTGAAACGCCGATTTAGAATAATTCAAAACTTTTCGAGTTCGATTTAATTAAAATGCCACTCTCGTCATTTGTTTGACTTACTTTTGAAGTTGTCGATTTTTTAGACGTTTTTTCCGCTCTGTCTAATTCATAGTCAGTTCAAAAAGACATAAGTTTATAAGAGTCTTAGTGATTTCTCTGGCACCGGGTTTGCTCCCTTCTGGGTAATCGTTAGTTTGAAGTTCGCATGAGGAGGTAACACGCATGATCAAGGGAACATCAAAAAAGCAGGTTAACCCACTGTTCGGAACACTTGCTTTGTCTGTTCTTTTCACAATCGCCGCATGCGGGAAGTTGTCCGGAAGATCCGCAGATTCTGATGTTCAGGATTTTACCGGACCTCAGCTCATGGGACATGGTTTGGCTTCGGGAACGGTATCTTTAACTTTCGATGATGGTCCTGGTCCACGTACAGTTGAATTGTCCAAGTTCCTCAAGGCTGAAGGTGTGCGTGGTACGTTCTTTATTCAAGGCAGCGCCGCTGCGCGTTACCCAGAAGCTCTGAAACAATTGCAAGCAGATGGTCATCTTGTTGCGAATCACACGTACACTCATCCACGCATGACTGCAGCCGCAGATCCAGTCGATGAAGTTCGTCGCACTGACCAATTAATCAAGCCTTTTGTCGATCAGGGACGCTTTTTATTTCGTGCGCCCTATGGTGATTGGAGTCCTCGCGTGGCGACCATTCTCAACAGCGCAGGCCTGACGAAATATGTTGGTTCTGTGTTTTGGGACATTGGCGGCGTCCGAACTGCTCGTCCAGATGGAAGTCTGGCCTCGGCTGCGGATTGGGCGTGCTGGGCTCAATCGGACACGGTTGAAAAATGCCTTGAGGGTTACATGAATGAAAGCCGCGAATTGAATCGCGGGATCATTCTTCTCCATGATGTGCACAGTCGGACAATTGATTTGACCAAACTTTTAGTTAAAGAGCTCAAGCAAGAAGGTTTCTCTTTCGTGCGGACCGATGAGGTTCCATCCGTTGTTGCTGCTCTCGCCAAACGGACGAGCACCGGCGACACTCTTCCTCCAGACGCCTTTGCGTGCCCTGAGGGATTCACAGCAACTCCTGTCGGCAATGCAGGTGCACTGCTGTGCTTGTCAGAAACAGAAGCACAAGGACCATTTACTCAGGGTATGCAGAACGCTTGCCGTGAGAAAGGCGGCGGAGAGTCATGTGCAAATTCGCGTTGGTCTAGGGGAATGGCCGTTTGGCTCCATGGTTCAGGGCGTTGTCCTCTGGGTGCGACACTCGATTCCACAATCAACACCTGTGTTGAGGGTGAAAATGCTTTTGGGCCTTTCACTAAGAAACAAGTCAAACGTTGTAGGTCTTTGAGTGCAGATCCGAATTCACCTGTGTGTGAAGGGAATCGTTGGAGCAAAGGTTTCTTGGCAAGTGTTGGACAGGGGTGAAGACTCTAGACCGTGAAGAGAGTCGTGTTTCACGAATGTTTTGAGTCAAAACTATCTTCTGATCTGTTTGAGGTGAAGCCGTGAAAAACAAAGTTAGATTTCAATTCTCTAAAGTCTCTTCTCCGCGTGGGGTTGGCCTGACTTTGAGCTGTTTGACTCTTGCGTTTGTCTTGCTTCAATCCTGTAAACAACAATCGCAAAATTTATCCAAGGGATTGACTGTTGATGCAGACCAAGAGGGCGCAACTGAGGTTTTGACGACAGTTCAAAACACGACCCTTAAAACATCCCTTCTTCAATCTGAAGGATTGGGCGTGGGTGCTCGATGCCCAGTTCCACAGGGTACGATTTTGATTGCTGAATCCATCAAACCAGAAGGTATCGACCATTGGCGGATATTTGATCTTTCTGAAGTGCGATTGCCTACGGGTGAGGTTGGCGTTCGGAAACGTGTTTCAAATGAAGAAACTCCGGGGTCGAGTTCGAATCCCATTCCTGCGCAAACTCCGGTAGCGAGCTCTGCAGGAATTTCTCCTTTGTCATCGGT